>CAMOGQ010000117.1 GCA_946614165.1 uncultured Lachnospiraceae bacterium | reverse complement strand
AGACGGCGGATGGAATGGAAGAGCTCCTGGCGCATGCGCTTTCTTTCCTCCAGGCTGAAAGGATACTCCCTCCCCGCCCGGACGATCTCTTCATCGATCATTTCCAGGATCTGGTCATCCATTGTCTCCCTGGAGTAATCAATCCGCCCCAGAATATTCTCCCGGACTCTGCCCCGGATATCTTCATAGGATATTTCCCTTTTCATGCCCTGCCTCCTTCCCGGATCAGTTCCCTTGCATAGTCCGCCAGAGGACCATGGGTCATGAATTTCATGGAGGAGGGCAGTTCCCTGAAAACGGGCAGCCGGAGCCTTCTGGTCTTTACCCATATGTCCTCATAGTGAAAGCGGCGCAGCAGATCCTCATAGGAGGAAAGCCTGGCAGCCGATACCGGGTCCTCTCTTTCGATGGTATAAACTCTGTCGCACAGGCGCAGGGTCTCCAGAAAGCAGTCTCCCCGGGCAGACAGATCCAGGATCAGATATCTGTAATCCGTGACCCTGTCTATGGCTTTGAACAGGCCTGTCCACTGGTCCTCCCTCAGGGCAGAAAGCTCCATGGCCGACCGGGGCGGCGGCAGACAGAAGAGTCCGTTGACCTCCTGTGCCATGGCGCCAAGCCTGGCAGGGAACTTCTCTGGTGCGCATTCGTTATAGTAGATCAGATCGGTAAGGCTGTCTTCTCCGGAAAGCCCCAGGAGCCTGTCCAGACCGGAGCAGGGCTCCAGGTTCAGATACAGAGCCGGCCCCTCTGCCGACAGCAGCTGTCCCATGGTCAGGGCCAGCGTCGTCTGCAGTGCCCTGCTGACAGGCGTATAGAACCCGATCTGCGTAAGGGCCTTTCCGTGCCGTATGGACGCTCCGGTCTGGAGGTCACCGGCTCCGGGCAGCCGCAGAAGGGCATCCGCAATGCAGCGGGCCGGCTGATATTTGCTGACGCAGGCAGGGCCGCCTTCAGGAGAAGCCCCGCTCTCACTCAGGATCAGAATCCTGTCAGGGTCCATGCCCTCCGTCCAGGTGCCCTGCAGAGACTCCGACAGGATCAGGTACAGGGCCCTGTCCCATCCGTCGGCCTTTTCCAGCCGGCCGGGATCCGTCAGGATCCTGACGTTACAGGCAAGCCCACCCTCCGAAAGCATGTATTCCTGCAGGTGCCTGGCGTAGCGCAGGTCCCTGTCGCAGATCAGAACGAAACGGTCTTCTTCATAAAGCATCAGAAAACACCTCCTACATGAAGCAGGACGCCTGCGGCGATCGGAAGAGCCAGATGGAGTCCCTGGTGAAAGTCTTTTCTGACGGCAAGAATGATCAGGGCATACAGGAGGGAGAGAAGAAGAATGGCCATAAGGCAGGAAGCGTATTCGGCAGGAGAAAGAAAAACGGAGACCGCCATAAGAAGCTTGACGTCACCGGCTCCGAGACCGCCGGTGCGATAGAAGGGAAAAAGAAAAAGGAGGGTGAGAAACATAAGAAGGAGGAGGACCGGCAATGCCGGAAGCCCGTCTTTTATCAGACGAAGAACCGCTCCCGACACTGTCCACGGAATCAGCCAGGCATTGTATATTCTGCCGGATTTAAGGTCTGTACAGACCGCTCCTCCCAAAAGGACCGTCAGGAGAACCCTGTTCAGGAAATGCATTTTGGCCCCTTTCCGCACGAGCGTGCAAAGAAAAGTATTTATTTATTCTGATTGTAAGAAGCCGGTTTTCAGATTACAAGCGCAAAAGAAGTGTTTTGTGATTTTCGTGAAAAAGGCCCATATTTTCGGCCTCTGAAAAAAACGAATGCCGGAAAACGGCGCAGATACGCTGTTTCGTATGTCAGTGCATCTTTCGGGCGGAATCCTTTATTGTTTTATCGTCTGCTTTCGGATACAATATTGAACAGAGGTAACCTTACAGCCACCATAAAGCAGAAATGACTGCAGGAGGAATAACTATGATCTATGTATGTGACATATGCGGATGGACCTATAACGAAGAAGAAGGCGCCGAAGATTTCGGCATTGCTCCCGGCACCAAGTGGGAAGATCTCCCCGAAGATTTCGAATGCCCTCTCTGCGGCGTAGGCAAATCCGACTTCACCCAGGCATAAGTCAGACCGCAGCCTGAAAAAGCAGAAAAAAGCCTTTCCGCATCAGCGATGCGGAAAGGCTTTTTTCTGCCTTATTTCAGAATCTCATGTCCGGGAAGGATGACCAGGCTGTCCTCCTCCACATGGCAGGGCAGCATCAGGACCTTCACGCCGGCTGCCTGCGCTTTTGCAAGGGCCTGCCCGAAGGCAGGGTGCGTCTCTGTGTTTGGCAGAACCCTTGTCACCCCGTCCATCTGGATGACGAAGGCGGCAAACGCTTTGTATCCTTCCCCGGCCGCCCTGGCCAGTTCCTGCAGGTGCTTTACGCCCCGCTCCGTGGGAGCGTCCGGGAAATATCCGACCCCTCCGATCTCCAATGTACAGCCCTTGACCTCCATCAGGTATTTCTGCTCCCCCTTCTCCATAAGAAAATCGATCCGGGAGTTTCCGTATGTGTATTCCGGCTTCACCAGATCGAAGCCCTGCCTGTCCAGCCATTCCCGCACCACTCTGTTTGGGGCCTGGCTGTCTATATTAAAGAGGATACCGTTACTTTTCCGGACTGCCACCAGATCGAACCGGGTCTTCCGGCCGGGGCTTCCGGGCTCTGTCAGATAGACCTCCGCACCCGGGAGCAAAAGCTCCCTGCACCTTCCGGTATTCTTTACATGGACCGTTTCTTCCTTCCCGCCCGTTTCAACGCGGGCCGCAAACCGGTTCATACGCTCGATAAAGCTGCCTCTGGCAATGTTCTCGTATTTCATGCGCCTGCCCTTTTTCTGCTGCTCACAGGAGTTCCTTTTCGCTGCACTTCCTTACTGGTCCGTCACGATCTCTCCGGTCCAGTCCTTGATCCCGCCGAACTCATACACATTCGTATATCCCAGATCGAACAGCTTTTCCGCCGCCTGCCTGCTGCGGTTTCCGCTCCTGCAGTATACCAGAATGATCTGGTCCGGGTCCGGAAGCTCTGCCGGTGCTTCCTCCTCTATGGTCTCATTGGGAATACAGACTGCCCCGGGGATATGACCGGTCTCAAACTCGTCCTGCCTTCGTACGTCCACAATGATGCAGCTCTCTTCCTGTTCCATCATTTCCCTGGCCTTTTCCTGGGAAATGGACGTGTAGGTCTTTCTCACCATATCTTCCCCGTCCATGACCTGGCCCCGGGAACAGGCCGAGAGCACAAACATGCATATAAGGCCCGCAAGAGCCACCCGCCATTGTTTATTCATTCGCAAACCTCCGGGCTTTTTTCTTAAAAAAGGACGGCCCGCTTTTGCGGACCGTCCTCTCGTAATTCAGGTCCTGCAGGACCTGATCAGGAAATCTTCAGGGATCATTTCCCGGCATTATTTCTTGATATTGAAAGCCTTGAATCCGGGATACTTTGCGGCTGCGCCCAGCTCTTCCTCGATCCTGAGCAGCTGGTTGTACTTGGCAACACGCTCGGTTCTGGAAGGAGCGCCGGTCTTGATCTGGCAGGTGTTCAGGGCAACTGCCAGGTCAGCGATGGTGGTGTCCTCTGTTTCGCCGGAACGGTGGGAAGTAACCGCCGTCATGCCGTTCTTGTGGGCAAGCTTAATGGCTTCCAGAGTCTCGGAAACGGAACCGATCTGGTTCAGCTTGATCAGGATGGAGTTTGCAGCGCCGAGATCGATGCCCTTCTGCAGTCTCTTGACATTGGTAACGAACAGGTCGTCGCCTACCAGCTGGACCTTCTTGCCCAGCTTCTGGGTCATCTTTACCCAGCCATCCCAGTCTTCTTCATCCAGGCCGTCCTCGATGGAGATGATGGGATACTTGTCAATCAGGCTCTCCCAGTGAGCGATCAGCTCGTCGGAGGTGAAGGTCAGGCCGCTCTTGGGCTGTTTGTAGAAGCCGATGCCCTTCTCTTCGTCTTTCCACTCGGAGGAAGCGGCGTCCATAGCCAGAACGAAATCCTTGCCGGGCTCATAGCCGGCGTTTTTGATGGCCTGGCAGATGTGGTCCAGAGTATCCTCGTCGGACTTAAGGTTGGGAGCGAAGCCGCCTTCGTCGCCGACGGCCGTGGTCTCGCCTTCCTTCTTCAGCAGGGACTGCAGGGCATGGAAGACTTCTGTGGACCAGCGGAGGGCTTCACGGAAAGTGGGAGCGCCTGCGGGCATGATCATGAATTCCTGGGTGTCAACGGAGTTGGAAGCATGCGCGCCGCCGTTGAGGATGTTCATCATGGGAACGGGAAGGGTCGTAGCCTGTGCGCCGCCCAGGAAGCGATAAAGCGGAATGCCTTCTGCCGCTGCGGCTGCCCTTGCTGCTGCGATGGAAACTGCAAGGATGGCGTTTGCGCCGAGCTTATCCTTGTTGGCTGTGCCGTCCAGATCAAGCATGACCTTGTCTACCAGATAAGTATCGGATGCGTCTACGCCTACCAGAGCGGGGCCGATCAGCTCGTTGATGTTGGCAACGGCCTTGGAAACGCCCTTTCCGCCGTACTTGCTCTTATCGCCGTCACGAAGCTCCAGCGCTTCGAAAATGCCTGTGGATGCACCGCTGGGAGCTGCGCCTCTGCCGACAGTACCGTCCACCAGGGTGACCTCTGCTTCAACCGTCGGATTGCCGCGGGAGTCGATGATCTCGCGGCCGATTACTTTTTCAATCTGTAAGTAGTCCATAAAACTGGTCCTTTCTCATGCTGTCCCACACTGCCTGTTCTTTCGTAAAATCATTCGGGACAGTCATGCAAAAATATAAAAAGTTAACACTAACCAACTCATATTGTAGCAAGGAGTTGTTCAAATTGCAAGCAAGCAGCCAGGCGGCCGCCCTTATAAAAGCGCCGTGTCACAAAGCTCTTTCTCTCTGTTCATCCTTCCCCGAATCTGCTACAATACGTCTATCGGCGCTTCTGCCGTACCCGGGGGGGCACAGGGCCTCTCCTTTATCCTTTACTTATTATAGGAGGAACCATCCTTGAAACGCAGGATTTCCGTCTGGGAGCTGCTGGCAGAACTGTTTTTTGCCTTTCTGCTCTTCTATTTTGCCTATAAAGTCTCCTATGTGGGCATCGACTATGACATCCATATCGCAAAGCTGGAGGGCTTTGATTTCAGCCAGACCGCAGCCTATCTGAAAGAACATCAGGAGCCCCTCTGGCACCTGACCGTGGCAGCAATCCGGCAGTTTCTGGACTGCAGCCTGCAGCGGGCCGCCGGCATTGCCTCCGGAGGCTATTTTGCCCTCATGTATCTGGTCTCCTGCCGTCTGATCGATCTTGCCGACACAGAGATCAGAAAGCCCATGCTGGCTTTCCTCAGCTTCTGCCTTCATATCGCGGCAGCCATTTACGTTCCCTTCTTCAACAAAACGCCCTATCTGGGACAGGGTTCCCCCAATGTCTGGCACAACCCCACCACCATCGGCGTCAAGTGGGCCGCCCTTCTGGTCTTCATGCTGACCGCAGCCGAGCTGACAAGGCTGGTCAGGGAACGCTTTGAAAAGAACGTCCGCATCGTTCCCGCCATCGTCATCGCTCTGCTTTTGGCCGTCTCCAACCTCTACAAGCCCAGCCTGGTCATGGTCTACTATCCGGCCATCTTTATCATCTGCCTGGTATGGCTGGTCCGCTTCAGGGGAAAGAATCTGAAGCACTGCTTTGAGCTCTTCCTTGTCTGCCTGCCGTCACTCCTTCTGATGATCCGGCAGTATATGATGTCTTTCGGAGGAGACGGATCGGAAGGCGGAAGCCTCGTCATCGCGCCCTTCAAAGTGGCTTCTATCTATACGCCCAATATCGCCGTGTCCACCCTTCTGCTCCTGGCTTTCCCCCTCTACATGCTGGCTGTGACCCTGGCAGAGAAAAAAATGGATATGGCCGACTGGTTCGGATGGCTGATGCTTCTGGTGGGTCTTGCGGAAAAGCTGCTTCTGGCCGAGACCGGAAGCCGGGCCTCCCACGGCAACCTGGCCTGGGGATATCTTCTGGCCGTTTACTTTGTCTGGTTCCTGGCCGTCCGGAACTTCATGGTCCTGTGGCAGACCAGAAGCCTCTATGCGGTCAGAGTCTACCGCATGCGGGACCACGTCCTCTGCTTCGGAGGGACCATCCTTCTGACCCTGCATGTTCTCTCCGGCGCCTGGTACCTTTACTATCTGATCGTCCTCGGAAACAGCATCTGATCCGCTGCCGGTAAAAATGAAAGGAATTGCGTATGAAAGCTCTGAAAAAGGCTCCCTTATATCTTATTTTTGCGGCCATGCCCCTGATCACCATGGTCCTGATCTCTCTTATTTTCCGGATCGATCCCAGGAATACCGTCCTTGTGGCCGGCGATGAGATCACCTGGTACTCCCTGGTCCGGTCTGTGGTCGACTTCGGCCGTCCTCTTGGCTACTACGGCTATGCCGGCTCCCATGCCGCCTACGGCACCTTCAGCACCTGGGGTCCCGCTCAGGTCTATGCCATGTCCCTGGTCCCGAAGCTTGCCGGCATGACCATGCAGAGCCCCATCCTGACCAACGTGATCTATGCCTGCGCGGCCAATCTTCTTTTCGTGCTCTTTACCCAGCCCGAAATAAAGAGCGCCCTCCGGCTGATCCTGGTCTCTTTCCTTACCTATGTCAGCTTCCAGTTCATCTTTACCGGCATGTCGGAGACCACCCGCTTTTCCATGGGGATCATTCTGGCCGGCATCCTCTGGTACCTCTGGAAGAGCGCCGCAAAGGGAAAGATCTTCTACAGCCTGGTTCTCTTTATCCTGGCCCCTGTTTTGATCCTGGCCTTTTCCGCCTGCTACATTCTTTTCACCATTGCGGTCCCCGTATGGTTCCTCTGCCTGTCCGCAAGGCTGAACCGTAAGAAGAAAAGAAAATTCCTCTTCTGGTTCTTCTACTGGATCCTGGCCGTCATCCTTTCCGCAGGCATCGTGGCCGGCATGTACTTTTTCAGAAGCAAGGTCATTGCCCCTTATATCAGCAGCACCACCGGCGACTTCATCACGGCCTTCCGCCAGGGACTTGCCCCCGGTCTGGACTATGCCCGGGGCCTTCTGATGACTGCCTGGAGCAGGTTAAACCCCCTGGCCCTTTACCGCATGAGGGGAGAGCACCACGGCTTCTACAGCCTGACCTTCTTCTTCTACTATGCGGTCATCCTTCTTTCCCTGATCCGCATGCTGCTCTGCATCGGGAAAAATTATAAGCACAGGGACTGCTTCGCCCAGTATCTGACTGCCTTCCTGCTGCTGACTTCCTTCCTCTTTGCCTTTATCTTCCTCTATACCACGGAGCCCGCCTCCATGATCCGGGGCCTGAACATCGCCTTCGTTCCTGCCCTGTATCTGCTCTGCCTGGGTGAGAAAGACTCCATTATTACCTACCGCCTGGCCATCATCCTGCTGATCGGCATGTACAGCTTTGCTGTCAACTTCACCGAAACAGCCATCCCCGGCAGATACGACGCGGCTGCGGCGGCCAGGGTCCAGGAGGTCGAAAAGACCCTGTCCCAGTATATCGTTCTGGATCCTCAGGCGGATCCTTCCGAAAATACGGTCCAGCTCTACGGTGAGCTGACCCCCAGCCTCATGGGCCTGCCCTCCGGCGCCGGCATCAACGCCATGCTCTGGCTCAACGTGGTGGAGCCGGAATACAAATACGCCCTCCTGAACCTGGAGGCCCCCGGCAGCAGAGATATGGGGACCACGGCCCTGCTTCTTAAGGACAAGGGCTATACGGAGCTCTACAACGACGGAGCCCTGGCGGTTTACGCAAACCGTTAAAACAAAAGATCTTCCAAAACGCAGAAAAAGGCCTGTATCCTTCCCCTGCCGGGAAATGGATACAGGCCTTTTCAGTTCTTGTAGATACTGCTGCCGCCTCAGGCATGGATCTTCAGCCTGCAGTCGGCGCAGATACCGTAGAAGACCGTTCTCATGGGGTCGATGGCAAAACCGTGGGTCGCATCGATGTGCTTCTGGATCCCCACCAGCTCGTCACAGTGCAGATGGATCAGCTTTCCGCAGTTTTCGCACTTGCAGTGGAAACAGTCCACGGCGCTGCCCTCATGGAGCCCGATGAACTCATAGCAGGCGGAATTGGTGGCTCCGATGGTATATTTGCGCACCGTCCCCTCTTCCACCAGCTTGTCCAGATGGCGGTAAATGGTGGCCATGCCCACGCTGCGGCCCATGGCCCTGAAATCATCGTGGATCTGGGCAGCCGTCAGATGGGTCCCTTCCCGTTTCATCAGATACTCTGTCAGTTCTTCCTTCTGTCTGGTCCTGTAACCGGTCCTGCCTGTCATGTCGTCCTCTCTTCGCAAAACTGAAAACACCTTTTTCAAATCACCTATAGTCTATCAGTCCTGCGCGCAAAGTCAACATCCCGGCCCGAAGATTCCCGCGCTCTTTCAGCGGATGCCGGTCACTTCATAGTCTCTGTCTTCAACAGTCTCCTTCAGGACCGCGTCTTCGATCTCCGCGTTCAGGGTAACGACGGCGGTTCCGGCGGTATGGCTGACCTGGGCGCTGTCTACCTGGGGAAGCTTCTCCAGGGCCTTTTTGACGGTCGCTTCACAGTGGGGGCACATCATTCCTTTGATTTCGATGGTTTTTGTCATGATATTTCCTTCCTTTTCTTCATCATTTGTATCTGCCAGCAGATGACCGTTTTCATCTGTCGTGACCGGGTTCTTGAGCTTCCTGTCCCCGGAGGGATCGTGGACCTTAAAGAGGTTGAGACGCAGGGCATTGGAGACCACGCAGAAGCTGGACAGGCTCATGGCCGCCGCTCCGAACATGGGATCCATGGTAATGCCGGCCCATACCAGAAGGCCCGCTGCCACGGGGATCAGGATCGAATTGTAGATCAGGGCCCAGAAAAGATTTTCCAGGATGTTCCTGTAGGTTGCTCTGGAAAGACGGACGGCGGCGGGCACATCGCTCAGACGGCTCTTCATCAGGACCAGGTCTGCGGCGTCTATGGCCACATCCGTTCCGGCCCCGATGGCAATGCCGATATCGGCCCTGGTCAGGGCGGGCGCGTCGTTGATGCCGTCTCCCACCATGGCCACCTTGCCGAACTCCTGCAGCTTTCTGATCACGGCCTCCTTGCCGTCGGGAAGGACCCCGGCCACCACCTCGTCGACGCCGGCTTCCCTGCCGATGGCCCGGGCGGTGCGGGGGTTGTCGCCCGTCAGCATGACCACGTGAATGCCCATGTTCCTAAGCTCCCTGACCGCCTGGGCGCTGTCCTCCTTGATGGTATCCGCCACGGCGATCATGCCAAGGAAGCGGTCATCCGCCATGAACAGCAGGGGCGTTTTGCCCTGGCCCGCCAGGTCTTCATACTTTTCCTTAAGGGATGAGGGCACCCTGGTCCTTCCTGCTATAAAGGAGAAGCTTCCGCCGGTCACCACCTGTCCTTTGCAGAGGCCCGTCAGTCCGTTTCCCGGCAGGGCTCCGAAGTCTGTGACCGGATCTGCCGTAAGGCCCTTTTCCTCTCCGTAGCGGACAATGGCGCCAGCCAGGGGATGCTCGCTCATTTTTTCCAGCGAAAATGCCTTCTGCAGAAGGTCCCTTTCCTCCCCGCCTTCCGCGGGGATCAGGTCCGTGACCCTGGGTTCGCCGGTGGTGATGGTCCCGGTCTTGTCCAGGGCCGCGATCTGGATATTGCCGGCTTCCTGCAGGGCTTCCGCATTCTTGAATAAAATGCCGCTTCTGGCGCCGGACCCGTTTCCCACCATGATGGCTACAGGCGTCGCAAGGCCAAGGGCGCAGGGACAGCTGACCACCAGAACGCTGATGGCTCTTGCCAGAGAGAATC
>CAMOGQ010000116.1 GCA_946614165.1 uncultured Lachnospiraceae bacterium | reverse complement strand
CGCCTATATAGCGGCCCTTTTCATTGACCACGGTAATGGTGGTGGCGGTCCCCATATCGATGATGATGCAGGGCAGAGGATAGTAGTTCTTGGCCGCTACGGCCGTGGCCACCAGGTCCGCACCTATGGTCCCCGGATCGTCCAGGCCTATGTCTATGCCGGTCTTGACCCCGGCTCCCACCACGATGGCGTCCATGCCGGAGAGGATCTTCAGGGCCTTCTTGAGGACCGGCGTCACCGGAGGGACCACCGAGGAAATGATGGCGCCCTGGCACTGGGCCAGATCCACCCCGGCCAGCTCCAGGATCAGCTTCATTTCGGCAGCATACTCATACTCCGTTTTGGTATGGTTGGTCTCCATCCGCATGGTGGGACCGATCCGGCCGTCCGTGTGGATGATGCCCATAACGATGTGGGAGTTTCCTGTATCGAGAGCGAGAATCATAAAGGCTCCTTTCTGAGCGAGGCTCCGGGAAGATGGGCGGGTTCTGCTAAGCTTTCCGGATCAAAAAGGGTAGGCATGCAGCACCTGACCAGGTGCTCGGGCTCTCCCTTTGCAGCGATGTTGACAAGATCCGGCTTCTTATGGCAGTGAGCATTTGCATAGGGGCATCTGTGATAATAGACGCAGGCACCGGGGACCGGGTCCTTGAACTTCTCCAGCAGCTCCTTTTCCCGGTCATTGGCCTCCTCCATGTCGGGGATGGCCGACAAAAGAAGCCTGGTATAGGGATGGCCCGAATGGTTGTAGACCGCGTCGGCCGTCCCCTGCTCTACGATATATCCCTTGTACATGACCGCGATCCTGTCGCACAGGTAATAGACCACGTTCAGGTTGTGGGAAATGAAAAGCATGGAGAAATCCCTCTCCACGTCAATGGTGTTGAAGAGGTTGAGGATCTGGGATCCTACGGACACGTCCAGGGCCGAAACGGCTTCGTCCGCTATGATCAGCTCGGGCTGCAGCATCAGGGCCGCCCCGATGCAGACTCTCTGCCTCTGGCCGCCGGAAAGCTCTCTGGGGTAGCGGTCCGCGTAGGAGGCATCCAGCCCTACCGTCTCCAGCATCCGGGCCGCCATCTGCTCCTGTTCCTGCCTTGTCCCCACGTTATGGGCCCGCAGGGGCTCCCGCATGGTCTCTCCTATGGTCTTTCTGGGATTCAGGGCGCTTAAGGGATCCTGGAAAACAGCCTGGATGTGCCTGGTGAATTCCTTCCGGTCCGTATCCCTGTGGCGGTGTCCCGCCACCTCAATGGTCCCCTCAAAGGGGATCAGTCCCAGGATGGCATTTGCCAGGGTGGACTTGCCGCAGCCCGACTCGCCCACCAGACCGAAGAACTCATCGTTTCCTATGGTCAGGCTCACATCGTGAAGGACCTGGTTCCTTTCGGCTTTTTTCAGGATCCCCAGGCCTCCTTTTGAATAATAGTTGTTTACATGTTCCACCCGAAGGATATCCCGTGTGGAGATTTTGTTTTTTTCCATGTATGCTTCTTCCTTCTCTGTCAGCACAGATGACAGCAGGCGGTATGATCCTCGTCGATCCGGACGCAGGCCGGAGCCTCCTTATGGCAGATTTCCAGAGCCCTCAGGCAGCGGGGGGCAAAGGGACAGGGCTCCTTGGGGTCCTCTACGGAAGGGACCCTGCCCGGAATGCAGGGAAGTTCCTCCCCTTTCCGGTCTCTGGTGGGAATGGACCGGATCAGGCCCCTGGTATATTCGTGGCAGGGAGCGTCCAGGATATCCCGGCAGGTACCGGTCTCCACGATCCTGCCCGCGTACATGACGATGACCCGGTCGCAGATCCGGTTGATGACGCCCAGGTCGTGGGAGATAAAGACGATGGTGGTCCCGTATTCCCGGTTGATCCGCTTTAAAAGGTCCAGCACATGGGCCTGGGTGGTCACATCCAGGGCCGTGGTGGGCTCGTCCGCCAGCAGGATCCTGGGGGAGCAGATGCTGGCCATGGCGATCATGACACGCTGGCGCATGCCGCCGGAGAGCTGGTGGGGATAGGCCTTCAGGCAGGCTTCCGGGTCCTGGATCCCCACTTCCGTAAGAAGGTCCAGGGCCTTTTTATGCATTTCCTCTTTGGATACCTTTCCGTGAAGACGCAGGGGCTCCGCCACCTGCTTTTCGATCCTGATCAGAGGATTGAGACTGGTCATGGGTTCCTGATAGATGATGGACATGTCTTTGCCGCTGATCTCCCGCCTTCTTAGGGGACTGATCTTTAAAAGGTCTTCTCCCTGAAAGAGGATCTGTCCGTCCGTGGCCTTTACGTCGTCTCTGAGGAGCCCCATCAATGCCATGACGGTCAGGGATTTGCCGCATCCCGATTCCCCCACGATCCCCAGGATCTCGCCCTCCCGGACGTCAAAGCTGATATGGTCCACTGCCGTTGCCATGGACCCGTCCCTTTCGGAAACGCTCAGGGTCAGGTCCCTGATCTGCAAGATATTTCCGCTCATGGGTCCTCCCTCCTAGAGATAGAGCTTGCGCAGGCCTTCGCCGATGCAGTTGAGGCCAACGATGGTCACTACGATCATGATGCCGGGACAGACGGCCGCCCAGGGAGCCGTATAGACAATGGTCTGGGCTTCCTGCAGCATGCGGCCCCAGCTGGGAATGGGAGGCTGAATGCCCAGTCCCAGATAAGACATGGCTGCCTCCGCCAGGATGGCGTTGGAAAGACCGATGACGATGGTGGAAAGCAGCAGGGGGAAGGTGTTGGGGAAGATATGGACCAGCAGGATCCGCAGGTCGGATACGCCGAAGACCCTCAGGTTCTTGACGAACTCCGCGTTCTTGTACTGGAGGGTGGCGGTCCGGACGATCCTGGTAAAGCTGGGCACAAAGGTAATGCAGAGAGCCACTACGATGGTGAACTGGCCCAGGTTCAGGACCGTGACCACCATCAGTGCGATCAGGATATCCGGGAAGGAGCTGATGGCGTCGATGATCCGCATGATGATCTCATCCGGCAGACCGCCCACATAGCCCGACACAAGGCCCAGGACCGAAGCTATGACCGTGCAGGAGCCCACAGTGGACAGGGCCACCAGAAGGGTATAGCGGGAACCGAAGATGGCCCGGCTGAATATATCCCTTCCGTAGGAATCCGTCCCGAAAAGGTGCTTCAGGGAAGGGGCAAGAGACCTGGCCGTCTTGTCCATGGCGTTGTAATTGTAGGGTGTGTAAAAGAGGCTCAGCAGGGCCAGTCCCAGGATGATGCCCGTCAGGACAAGCCCGATCCGCAGTTCTTTTTTTCCGTCTCTCATAACAGGGCCTCCCTTCTCAGGACTTGCCGCCTAAGCGGATACGGGGATCGATCAGCTGGATGGCGATGTCCACCAGGAAGTTGGTGATAACGATCAGGACCGTGATATAGATGACCAGGGTCTGGGTCAGGGGAAAATCACGGGAGGTAACGGCTCCGATCAGGAGCTTTCCCATACCGGGAATGCCGTAGACCTGCTCTATGATAATGGAGCCGGACAGGACGCTGGCCACGATCATGCCGATCAGAGGGACCACCGCCACGATGGCGTTTTTAAGGACGTGGAGATAAAGGATCCAGGTCTCTCCCGCCCCCTTGCCCCTGGCCGTACGGACATAGTCCTCGTCCAGCTCTTCCAGCATGGCGGTCCTGATATACTTGGTCAGGATGGCCGTCTGGGGAATGGCTATGGACAGGGCCGGCCAGAAGAGAGATCTGAAAAATCCCGGAAGGTTCTTGGTGTAGCTGATATATTCTCCGGGGGTGAAGAAGTGCAGGACCATGCCGAAGATCCACATGAGCAGGATGCAGAGGAAAAAGTTGGGAACGGAGATTCCCAGGATGGTCAGAAAGTGAATGACACTCTCCACCCAGGTCCCCCGCTTTCTGGCGGCCAGGATCCCCAGGGGAATGCCGAAAAGAAGGATGATGACCAGAGAGATCAGGCCCAGAGCCAGGGTCACCGGCAGTCTTCCCTTTAAAAGCTCGCTGACAGGCATCCGGTAGCGGATGGATGTGCCGAAATCTCCCTTTACAAAGCCCGAGATCCAGGAAGTGTACTGCTCTGACAGGGGGCGGTTGGTCCCCAGCTGCTCGCGCAGGGCTTCCAGCTGCTCCTCTGTGGCGTTGGTGCCCAGGATCAGACCGGCGGGGTCTCCCGGAATGATGTGGAATGCTATAAAGGTCAGGACCGAGATCAGAAAGACGGTCAGTACCAGGATCAGGGTTTTCCGAAGGAAATATTTCACGGTGGCCTCCAGTTTCAGGGCATGGCATAAGGGAACTTTGCAGACAGAGGAAAAAGGCGCGGATCCGCCGGACAGATCCGCGCCTTTTTATATTATTCGGCTTTGTGGACAGCAGTGAAATCCATTGCTGTCAGAGGATAGGAATTGTAGCCTTCGAACTGCTTGGTATAGACCGTCAGGGATCCGATGTCTTCGATGAATACGCCGGGGCACTCATCCGCAAGGATCTGCTGGACTGCCTTGAAGGCTTCGATCTGGGAGGCTTCGTCGGTGGCATTGAGAGCCTTTGCGTAGGCTTCGTCATAGGCAGCGGAGCTGAAGTTCATGAAGTTGCTCTTGCTGTCGGAGACGTAGCGGGCCAGGAAGGCTGTGGGAGAGATGGTGGAGCCGTCCACGGAGATCATGGTGGCTTCATAGTCTCTTCCCTTGTAGACTTTTTCATACCAGGTTCCGAAGTCGACCTGTTCGATCTTCATGTCAATGCCCACCTCGGCCAGCTGGCTGACGATCTTCTCCGCGCAGTGAACGTGGACAGGATAGTTGCTGGGAACACGGACCGTGAAGGTGAAGCCGTCGGGATAGCCCGCATCCTTCAAAAGCGCCAGGGCCGCATCATTGTCCTTTGCATACTGGTCTTCCAGTTCGGGCATGTAATACTTGGTCAGGGCCGGAGGCACGGGAGAGCCCACCACCTGGCCGATGCCGTAATTGATGGTATCCAGCACGTCATGGGAATCCACGGCCAGGGCCACTGCCTGTCTGACTCTCACGTCGTCGAAGGGCTTCACTGCATTGTTGAGAGCCAGGACCTGGGACATGTTGGAAAGGGTCTGGGTAATGGTGGCGTTCTCTTCGTTGATCTGCTCGCCCATTTCGCCGTAGCCGCCGAAGCCGTCGATGGCGCCGGACTGGAAGCTGGTCAGCTGGGCATTCTGGTCGGACAGGAACTTGACTACGATCTCGCCGATGCTGCCGCCTTCTCCCCAGTACTCGTCGAACTTCTTCAGGGTCACCTGCTGGGCCACTTCATACTCGCCGAACATGTAGGGTCCGGTGCCGATGGGGGCAAGGAGCATTTCGCCGTTGTCGTCGGACCCCGCGGGAATGATGGCCTGGGTGAAATAATCCAGGAAACCGGCGTCAGTCCTGCTTAAAGTGACCACCAGGGTCTTATCGTCCGTCGCTTCGAAGGAGGCGATCTCGTCGTAGCCGGTCAGGCCGCCGTCCACTGCCTTCTGTACGGAGTAGAGGACGTCGTCCATGGTCACTTCGCTGCCGTTATGGAACTTGATTCCGTCGCGCAGGGTAAATGTATAAACGGTGGCGTCTTCGTTCACATCCACGTTCTGGGCCACCGCGGGCTTTACCGTACCGTCTGTGGAGACCTTTACCAGGCCTTCGAAGATGTTGAAGGTAACATACCTGGAGTTGGCCGTGCCGCCGGAGGAGAAGGGATCGAAATCCGTGATCTCGCCGGCCATGCCGTAGATGAAGGTGTCGGACTCAGTGCCGTTCCCCCCGCCGCCTCCGCAGGCCGCCAGGGATACAGCCATCACCGCCGTAATAAGCATTGCAAGGATCTTCTTTTTCATTTTTTTCCTTTCTGCCGGCCATAAAGCCCGGCACAAAAATATTCTTTTCCGTCTTTCTCCCGGATCGTTTTCAGAACACCAAAAAAACTCTGTACAGTCCCCCCTTGGGGAGAATGAACAAAGTATGAAAGTTCCGATGTATTAAATACGTTTCAGTGGGAAAGCACAGAAATACAGATATGCGGAGATATCAGCCACGCTGTCTCCTCCTGCTGCTGTTTCGGGTCCGGCCCAAATATAGCGCATGTTTATTATGGCATTGCAGGCTCCTTTTGGCAATACAGGGCCTGTTAAAAATTTGTTCAGGATTGCATACAGAAAAGCGCGGTAATAAGAAAAAGGCCGGGCCTCAGATTCTGTCTGAGTGCCCGGCGTAGAATACCCTGCCTGTTTCCAGGCACAGAGCTGCCAGTTTTCCTCCGTATACGCAGCCGCAGTCCAGAGCTATGTGGCCCGGGGCCTCAAAGACCAGAGACTGCTTGTCCGGCCGGATCAGAAAGGTGGGGGTATGTCCCGTCACAAGGACCGTGTCCGGATCTTCGAACAGAGGCCTGTCGTAATCGGTCCTGTAAAAGATCATGTCCGAAAGGGGCACGTCCTTCAGATCTAAGCCCTGCCTGTAGCCCCTGATCCCTGCGTGGACCAGAACGTAGGCCTTTTTTCCGGCCTGCACCCTCTCCCAGGGGGAGAAGGTCTCCATGTAGGACAGGGCCTCCTCCCTTTCCCCGGGAGAAAGCTCCCTGAATTCGTCAAAAGTAGTATAGCCTCCGTCCTTGTACCAGTAGGCAAAGTCCAGACGCTCCGCCCTGGGCAGAGCCTTTCTGCAGTCGGGCAGATCCACCGTATCCCCCAGATTCCGCAGGCACTTCAGGGCGGTATAGTCATGATTTCCCATGACCGGTATGATGCCCGGTCTTTTCATCATGTCCTGCAGGACTCTCATGGGGTAGGGGCCTTTGTCGCACACATCCCCCAGGATGTAGACCCTGTCCTCCCTGCCCGGACCGATGGCAGCGAGCAGATCAAGATATTCCTCCAGGCAGCCGTGGATGTCCGATATGACGTAGTGCATCTAGTCCTCCGTGTCCCCGTCTTCCTCCAGGTCCTTCAGGCAGGGAATCTCCCCGGCCAGCTTTCGGATAATGGAGTCCGAGTCGATCCCCAGTACGCTCCGGAGCAGGGTCACATCCCCGTGCTCCACATAGGCATCGGGCAGAGTGATGCAGATGACTCTGATCCCGGGGTGGTGCTTCTCCATGTAGGCCAGGACCTGCTCTCCGTAGCCGCCCCGCAGGACATTTTCCTCCAGGGTAACGATGAAGCGGTGCTTCATGGCCAGGCGTTCCAGCATTTCCGTATCCACGGGCTTGATAAAGCGTCCGTTGACCAGGGTGCAGGATCTGCCGGTCTTTTTGAGTTTTTCGCGGATATGCTCCGCCGTGGAGACCATGGAGCCCACGGCCACCAGAGCCAGATTGTCCTCATCGAAGAGCATCTCGCTCTTTCCGTATTCCACAGGGGCGAGGAAGTCCTTCAGGCCCTGATAGGCCTTTCCCCTGGGATAGCGGATGGAAATGGGAAACTCATAGGAGGCCGCAAAGTGCAGCA
The DNA here is from genome assembly GCA_946614165.1 of uncultured Lachnospiraceae bacterium. Classification (GTDB taxonomy): domain Bacteria; phylum Bacillota; class Clostridia; order Lachnospirales; family Lachnospiraceae; genus CAG-791. The sequence goes on along the minus strand of CAMOGQ010000116.1, from coordinate 2,542 downwards.
TTTTTTCCAGCTCCCACATGTTTTTGGGGGCCATGACGGTCATGCCGGGGATGGCGGTCATGTAGGTCAGATCCAGGATTCCCTGGTGGGTCTCCCCGTCGCTTCCCACAAGGCCGGCCCGGTCGATGCAGAAGACAACCGGCAGCTGCTGCAGGCAGACGTCCATCATGATCTGGTCGAAGCCCCTCTGCAGGAAGGAGGAGTAGACCGCCACGAAGGGCCTCAGGCCCCCCGCCGCCATGCCGGCCGCGGAAGTCACCGCGTGCTGCTCCGCTATGCCCACGTCAAAGAAGCGGTCCGGATAGGCCTTTGCAAATGCGGAAAGCCCCGTGCCGCCGGGCATGGCGGCCGTGACGCCCACGATCCTGGGATCGTCCTTTGCCATGGCGCAGATGGTATCGGAAAAGACATCCGTATAGCTGGGTCCTCCCCCGCTGCTCAGGGGCTTTCCCGTTACGATATCGAAGGGACCTATCCCGTGGAATACATCGGGATGCTTTTCCGCGGGTCCGTAGCCCCTGCCTTTTTTTGTCTTCACGTGGATCAGGACCGAGCGGTTGATCTTGGAAGCCTCCCTCAGGATGGTGACCAGGGACCGGATATCATGGCCGTCCACAGGGCCCAGATAGGTGATGCCCATGTTTTCGAACAGCATGCCCGGAATGACCAGCTGCTTGATGGAGTTCTTGGTCCGCGTGATCTTTTCCACCATGCCGCTGCCCACCACGGGGATCCGGTTCAGGGCCTCCTTGGTGTTCTCCTTGAGGGCATTGTAGCTCTCGGCCGCCCTCAACTGGGACAGGTAGGTATGGACCCCGCCCACGTTGCGGGAGATGGACATGTTGTTGTCGTTGAGAATGATGATAAAGCTGGTCTTCCGGTTGCCGGCATTGTTGAGAGCCTCGTAGGCCATACCACCTGTCAGGGCCCCGTCGCCGATGACGGAAATGACCTTATAGTCTTCTCCCAGAAGGTCCCTGGCCTGTACCAGGCCCAGGCCCGCCGAAACGGAGGTGGAGCTGTGGCCGGTATCGAAGGCGTCGTATTCCGACTCTCTTCTCTTGGGGAAGCCGCTGATGCCGCCGTACTGGCGCAGCTCGTCGAAACCGCCCTTGCGGCCGCTCAGGATCTTGTGGGTATAGGACTGGTGTCCCACGTCCCAGATCAGCTTGTCTTTGGGAAAGTCGAAGACCCGGTACATGGCGATGGTCAGCTCCACCACACCCAGGTTCGATGCCAGGTGCCCCCCGTGCCTGCTGGTCTTCTCAATCAGAAATTTGCGGATCTCTGCCGCCAGAAGCTCCAGCTGGCCGTAGGTCAGCTTTCTGACGTCCGAGGGTCCGTTGATTTTATCAAGGATCATAGTTTCCTCTCTTTCAGCTTCTGGAGTTCTCCTCAATGAAGGCATAAGTCTCCTGCTCTGCCTTCAGGATCTGGTCCACGTCGGGATCTTCCACCACGGTATGGGCCTTCATGGCTGCTTCGATGATCTCCGTGATCTGCAGATAGCCGATCTCTTTTTTCAAGAACATGGCCACGGCCCTCTCGTTGGCTGCGTTGAAGACAGTGGGAAGGGAGCCTCCCCTCTTTCCCGCCTGTATGGCCAGGGCAAGGCCAGGGAAGTTGACGGGGTCGGGATCCTCGAAGGTGATGCTGCCCAGGGCCGCGAAGTCCAGCCTGCTGCCCGGAAGATATCTTCTCTCGGGATAATAAAGGGCATACTGGATGGGCAGCTTCATGTCGGGCGTGCCCAGCTGGGCGATCACGGCGCCGTCGTCGAACTGGACCATGGAATGGATCACGCTCTGGGGCTGGACCACCACCTGGATCCGGTCGATGTCCACGTCAAAGAGCCATCTGGCTTCCATGACCTCCAGGCCCTTGTTGACCATGGTGGAGGAGTCGATGGTGATCTTGTGGCCCATGACCCAGTTGGGGTGCTTTAAGGCGTCTTCCAGCCGGATATCCTTCATCTGCTCCCTGGTGCGTCCCCGGAAGGGGCCGCCGGAAGCGGTCAGAAGGATCTTGTCGATATGGTTCATGCGCTCTCCGTTCAGGCTCTGGAAGATGGCCGAATGCTCGGAGTCCACGGGCAGGATCCTGACCCCCTTTTCCTTGGCCAGGGGGATGATGATGTGGCCCGCGGTGACCAGGGTCTCCTTGTTGGCCAGGGCAATATCCTTACCGGCCTCGATGGCGGCGATGGTAGGGCGGATGCCGATCATGCCCACCACGGCGGTCACCACGATCTCGGCTCCGGGGACCGTTGCCGCTTCGATCAGGCCTTCCATGCCGAAGGATACCCGGACATTCAGATCCTTTACTCTCTCCTTCAGCTCCCGGGCCTTTTCCTGGTCCCAGAGAACGGCCAGCTCGGGCCGGAATTCCCGGATCTGGGCTTCAAGCTTCTCCACGCTGGAGCCCGCTGCCAGGGCTGCCACCTTTATATCCTTATTATTTCTTGCGACCTCCAGGGTCTGCGTCCCGATGGATCCGGTGGATCCCAGTACGGAAATGGTTTTCATTGGATTCCCCTTTTGTC
>CAMOGQ010000115.1 GCA_946614165.1 uncultured Lachnospiraceae bacterium | reverse complement strand
TATTATGCCACAGAACAACAGACCGCAGAGTCATAATAAAAAGGTCTCCTCGGGAAGCGGCAATACGCACAGGAGAGGGGACGGTCTCGGGACCGGGCCGGTGGGATCCGGACGGGGATCCTCTTCGGGAAGAAAGGGCCCCTCCAGGGCCGCCGTGGGCGGAGGCCTGAGCCTGCCCGTTATTATCATCATCGTTTTATACATGCTCTTCGGCGGAGGCGGAGGAGGAGGGACGGGGACCCAGACGCCTTCCGGCACAGGCACGGGGACATCTTCCGGCCAGCCTTCCGGTCAGAGCGTGACCTATCAGGACCTTTTCCCCAGCTCTTCTGCCGCCAGCCAGACCTCTTCCGGCAGCAGCTACAGCAATGAAGCTACCACCTATACCCAGACGGATACCGCGGTGGCGGAAGGCTCCAGGGCAAAGAGGACAAAGATCCTGGGCGGCGGCAAGGACACCGTCACCATGATGGTCTACATGTGCGGCACGGACCTGGAGTCCAGGAGCGGCATGGCCACCTCCGATCTGCAGGAGATGGTCAACGCGGATATCGCCGACAAGGTCAATATCATCGTCTATACCGGCGGCTGCAGACAGTGGAGGGTCAGCGACATCTCCAGTTCCAAGAACCAGGTCTACCAGGTGGTGAAGGGGGGGCTGAAGCGCCTTGTGGACAACGACGGATCCAAGGTCATGACAGATCCCGCCACACTGTCCTCCTTTATCAAATGGACCGCGGACAAGTTCCCGGCAAACCGCTACGAACTGATCCTCTGGGACCACGGCGGCGGTTCTGTCAGCGGCTACGGCTACGACGAAAAGGCCGGAAGGAGCGGATCCATGGACCTGGCGGGCATCAGTCAGGCCCTGAAGGACGGCGGCGTTACCTTCGACTTCGTAGGCTTCGACGCCTGCCTGATGGCCACGGCGGAAACGGCCCTGATGCTGGATAAATACGCAGACTATATGATCGCATCCGAGGAGACGGAGCCCGGCATCGGCTGGTACTATACCAACTGGGTCAGCAGGCTCTCCGCCAACACCTCCATTCCCACCCTGGATCTGGGAAAGGTCATCGTGGATGACTTCGTATCCACCTGCGCCGCCCGCTGCAGGGGCCAGGGAACCACCCTGTCCGTCATCGACCTGGCGGAATTCGCCAATACCGTGCCCGAAAAGCTGGGGGCCTTCTCCAGGTCTGTCAGCTCTCTCCTTTCAAGCAAGGAATATAAGACCGTATCCAACGCCAGATACAACTGCAGAGAGTTCGCGGCCTCCACCAGGATCGATCAGGTAGACCTGGTCCACCTGGCAAAGAACATGAAGACAGAGGAAGGAAACGACCTGGCAGAGGCCCTGCAGAAGGCTGTCAAGTACAACAGGACCTCCTCCAACATGAGCAACGCCTACGGCGTTTCCATCTATTTCCCTTACCGCAAGACTTCCTACGTGGACCGGATCTGCAATACCTATGACCAGATCGGCATGGACAGCGACTACGCCCGCTGCATCCGCCAGTTCGCCAGCATGGAGTACAGCGGCCAGGCAGCCGGCGGCGGATCCTCTTCTTCTGCCTACAGCTCTCTCTTCGGCCAGAGCGCCAGCCAGGGCTCTTCGGGAGACATGGACGAAATCTATTCCCTGCTGGGCACCCTTCTGGGCGGCGGAGGCGCCGGCAGCTTCTATTCCGACAGGGCCCTGTCCGACGAGGATACGGCAGAGTATCTGTCCGTCAACTATTTCGATACCTCCTATCTGGTCTGGGACGGCGATAAGATGTACCTGCCCGAGGACCAGTGGGCCCTGGTCCACGACCTGGATCTGAACATGTTCTACGACGACGGCACGGGCTACATCGACATGGGCCTGGACAACGTCTTTGAAATCGACGAAAAGGGCGTCATGACCGCGGACACATCCCGTACCTGGGTGGCCCTCAACGGCCAGACCGTAGCCTACTACCGGCAGAATTCCACTTATCTGGACGACGAATTCGCCATCTACGGCAGAGTCCCCTGCCTGCTCAACGGAGAGAAGGCAGATCTGATCATCGTATTCGATACGGAGAATCCGGACGGCTATGTGGCCGGCGCCGCCACCGAATACGACGAGGAAGAGACCCTGACCGTTCCCAAAAACATGACGGAGCTTCAGGACGGGGACCAGATCGACTTTATCTGCGACTACTATGACTATGACGGCACTTACCAGGACAGCTACTTCCTGGGAGAGCAGCTGACCGTGGACGGAGATCTGGAAGTCTCCTATATAGACGTGGGCGAGGGTGCAGTCAGCCTTATGTACCGCTTCACGGACATCTATAACCAGCAGTACTGGACGGCGCCTCTGATGCGCTGACCGCATGGAGAAAATTAATGAACTTTGTATTTATTTCCCCCAATTTTCCGGAAGCCTACTACCGCTTCTGCAAGGGACTTCACGAGAACGGCGTCAATGTGCTGGGCATCGGAGACTGCCCCTACGATGACCTGCATCCGGAGCTCAAGGCTTCCCTGACCGAATACTTCAGGGTGGGGACCCTGGAGGACTATGACCAGGTCATGCGGGCCATGGGCTATTTCACCTTCCGCTACGGCAAGATCGACTGGGTCGAGAGCAACAACGAATACTGGCTGGACCAGGACGCCATGCTGCGTACGGATTTCAACATCACCACCGGCCTTAAGGCCGACGAGATCTCCCGCTTCCGCAGCAAGTCCGCCATGAAGAAATATTATGAGGAGGCGGGGGTCCCCTGCGCCAGGTTCGAGATGGTCACGGACTTAAAGCAGGGTCTCAGATTTGCGAAGGAGTGCGGCTACCCCATCGTGGTCAAGCCGGACCGGGGCGTGGGAGCGGAAGCCACCTACCGCCTGGACAACGAGGAGGACCTGAGGGCCTTCTACAATGACTATCCCTTCGTTCCCTATATCATGGAGGAATATATCTGGGGATCCGTCACCACCTTCGACGGCATCTGCAACTCCCGCAGCGAACCCATCTTCGCGGCCAGCCACATCACCCTCAATTCCATCATGGACATGGTCAACGAGGGCGTGCCGGTCTTCTACTACGTGGACAAGGAGGTGCCGGAGGACGTCCGCAGCGCCGGCGAGAGGGTCCTGAAGGCCTTCAAGGTAAAGAGCCGCTTCTTCCATCTGGAGTTCTTCCGGCTGACCCGGGACAAAAAGGGCCTGGGAAAGGCAGGGGACATCGTGGCCCTGGAGGTCAACATGCGGCCTGCCGGCGGCTTCACCCCGGATATGCTCAACTTCTCCCAGAGCGTGGATGTCTTTAAGATCTGGGCGGACATGATCGTCTACGACGAGTGCGTCCATACCTTTGAGGGACCCAAAAGCTACTGTATTTATGCGGGCAGGAGGGATACGGTAAGCTATACCCACTCCCTGGAGGAGATCGGAGAAAAGTTCGGCCCCTCCCTGCGCATGCTGACCCGCATGCCCGATGCCCTGGCGGGCACCATGGGAAACCAGGTGGTCATTGCCTGCTTCGAAACAAAAAAGGAACTGAAAGAATTTGCAGAGTATGCTTTCGCGCCCATCGCCGCCGTCCAGAAGATGCCGGACTAGAGCGCTGTGGCATACGGAGGAAGATATGGATTACAAGGAGACAGCAAAAAAGGTCAAGGAAGCCAGCATCATGCTGGGCGCTCTTGACGAGAAGACAAGAAATCAGGCCCTTGCGGCCATAGCGGACGCCCTGACAGCGGAAAAGGAGAAGATCTTCGAAGCCAACAGAAAGGACCTGGAGGAGGGAGCCTCTCTCCCCGGCCCCATCCTGGGCAGACTGAAATTCGACGATCACAAGCTGGAGGACGTGGTGGCCGGAATCCGGGGCATGATCTCTCTGGAGGATCCGGTGGGAAAGATCCTCTTTCGCCGGGAACTGGACCGGGATCTGATCCTGACCAGGGTCACCTGCCCCATCGGCGTCATCGGCGTCATCTTCGAGTCCAGGCCCGACGCCCTGGTTCAGATCTCCTCCCTCTGCGTCAAGAGCGGCAACGGCTCCATCCTGAAAGGCGGGAGCGAAGCCAGAAGGACCAACCGCGCCCTTTTTGACGTCATTTACAAGGCGGGCCTTTCCGCGGGCCTTCCGGAGCACTTCTCGGCCATCATCGAGGACAGGGCCGGCATCGGAGAGATCATCAAATGCTCCGAATCCATCGACCTTCTGATCCCCAGAGGCTCCAACGCCTTCGTCAGATACATCATGGACAATTCGGACATCCCGGTCATGGGACACGCCGCGGGCATCTGCCATGTATATGTGGATAAGGACGCGGATCTGGACAAGGCAATTCCCATCATCGTGGACGCCAAGACCCAGTACGTGGCGGCCTGCAACGCGGCGGAAACGCTCCTTCTCCATAAGGACATAGCGGAACAGGTCATGAAGCGCCTGCCCGGAGCCTCGAAGATCCCCGTGGAATACATCCCCGCCTCCTCCGAAGAGGACTTCCGGGAATACCTGGACTACAGGATGACCTGGAAGACAGTGGAGAACATGGACGAAGCCATTGCCCATATCAACCGCTACGGGTCCCACCATACGGACAGCATCGTGACCGAGAACGAGGCCGCCGCGGACCGTTTCATGGACCTGGTGGATTCCGCCGGCGTCTACTGGAACGCCTCCACCCGCTTTGCCGACGGCTTCCGCTACGGCTTCGGGGCAGAGGTGGGCATTTCCACCGGCAAGATGCCGCCCAGAGGTCCCGTGGGCCTGGACGGCCTGGTGACCTACAAGTATAAGCTGAAGGGAAAGGGCCACATCGTGGGCGACTATGCCAGCGGAAAGAGGGCCTTCCATTTCAGGGAGCTTTCCTGACAGGAAAAAAGAGTTTCTGCAAAAACTGGCCTGTTTCTTAGCAGGATCTGACAGGACAAGCAGGGGGAGGGAATGTATAATCATGATCGTTCCGGGGACATGAACCCCGGGGCAGATAAAAGATACCCCTTTTATCCGGCATGAGAGATCATGTCAAAAATCATAACCCCTCCCCCTATGAGACTCCGCAGACAAGCGTCTGGCGGAGCCTTTTTTCATGCGGAGAATCTTCTCCCGCCCCGCTTTTAACAGAACCTGCTTTTCAATTCGTTGTATTTTCCAGGTAAGTACGCTAAAATAAATCCGAATATGCATAAGACTGTCAGGAGGTAACGATCCATGGCTATGAGCGATCTGTTCGAGGATCTGACCAGTGCCGGATCCGATGTACTGGATGCGGTGACAGATGCGCTGAATACCAATGACTTCAGCGGCGTTTCCCCCGCCATTTCGGAAGCGGTGGACGATTTTATAAACGATATAAAGGCAGAGACCTACGGGGCCAATGCCCAGAGGGCCAGGAAGACTTCCGGCAGCGGCTACGGAGACGTAAGAAACGCCAGCGGCGCCTACCAGAGAGCCTCTTCGGCCGCGCGGCCCAAACGGGAAGTCTATCCCTTCATGAAGCGCAAGATCAGCCGGCTCTACGGCGTGACCCGCCAGGTCCTGGGCATCCTGGGCATTGCCGTAGGCGCGATCCCCCTGATCCTGGCGGCTGTCTTTTCCAGCCTGCCGGCATCTCTCCTCGGCCTGACCCTGGTCATTGCGGGCGGCTTCCTTCTTTACAGCGGCGTCCAGCAGCATAATCTTGCAAAGCGCTACTTTGAATACGGAAAGATCATCGGATCTGCCGAGTATTATGATATAGGAAAGCTGGCTGCCCAGGCAGGAAGGAGCCGGATTGAGGTACTGCATGACCTGGACCAGATGGCCAAATATGACATGCTTCCCAAAATATGGTATGATTCGGAGCGGACCACCGTCATGCTCACCCAGAACATGTACGACCTGTATTCGGCATCCCTCAGGTCCCGCCAGGAGCAGGAGAGAGAGGAAGAGCAGAAGTATGCCGGCGTGGACGGCAGCGTCCGCAGGATCATCGAGGAAGGCAACCGTTACAAGGAAAAGATCCGTCAGGCCAACGACGATATAGCCGACGAGGCCATGTCCTCCAAGCTGGCCGCCCTGGAAAGCATCATGAACCGGATCTTCAAGCAAGTCCAGGCCAAGCCCGAAACGGCGCCCAGGCTGAGAAAGCTGATGAACTATTATCTGCCCACCACCACAAAGCTTCTGGACGCCTATATCGAACTGGACAGGCAGGATGAGCCCGGCGATAATGTAAGGAATACCAAGAGAGAGATCGAAAGCGCCCTGGATACCATCAACAAAGCCTTCGAAAATCTGCTGGATTCCATGTTCCAGGATATGGCCTGGGATATTTCTTCGGATATTTCCGTCATGAAGTCCATGCTCAATCAGGACGGCCTGACCGAGCGGGAACTGAAAGCCGGCGGAAGGACGGAGGAAAAGGAAGAAAAGAAGGAAGAAGAAGGTCAGGTGCAGCAGCTTGTATTCTGAGCCCCTTAAGATATCCCAAAAAGTTGTTTTTTAACAGGTAAATTGTACGGAGAGGTTATTGAAATGGAAGAGAAACTGAACGGATTCGAAGAATTTGAAGGTATGCAGATGCAGGCTCCCTCCCTGTCTTTCGGAGAACCCGAAGAACAGGTCCAGGCCCAGGTGCAGGCAGCGCCCGAACCTGCAAAGGAAGAGGCGGAGCCCGAGGAGAACGTTCTGACTCCGGAAGAGCTGAAAATGGTGGATGATTTCGTAAAGAAGATCGACATTGCCAACGCCACCGGCGTTATGAACTACGGCGTAGGCACCCAGAAGAAGCTGGCGGAGTTCTCCGAGAAGACCCTGGATTCTGTCAAGACCAAGGATCTGGGCGAAGTGGGAAACATGATCTCCGACCTGGTAGCCGACCTGAAGAACTTCGATATCACGGAAGAGGACAAGGGATTCCTGGGCCTTTTCAAAAAGGGCAGCAACCGGCTTCAGAACATGAAGATCAAGTATGATTCCGTGGAAAAGAACGTGGAAGCGGTCTCCAACAAGCTGGAGGAGCACCAGAGGACTCTGATGAAGGACGTGGCAGGTCTGGAGCAGATGTACAACCTGAACCTCAACTACTTCAGGGAGCTGTCCATGTATATCCTGGCCGGCAAGAAAAAGCTGAAACTCCTCAGAGAGACCGAGCTGGTGGAACTGCAGCAGAAGGCCAGCCGTTCCGGTCTTGCCGAGGATGCCCAGGCGGCCAAGGATTTTGCCTCCATGTGCGACCGTTTTGAGAAGAAGCTCCATGACCTGCAGATTTCCAGGACCATTGCCCTGCAGACAGGCCCCCAGATCCGCATGCTTCAGGACGCGGACACGGTCATGGCGGAAAAGATCCAGTCCACCATCGTCAACACCATTCCCCTCTGGAAGAACCAGATGGTCATCGCCATCGGCGTCCAGCACGCCAACGACGCCGCCAAGGCCCAGAGAGAGGTCTCCGATGCCACCAACGCGCTTCTGAAGAAGAACGCGGAGCAGCTTAAGATCGCCACCATCGAGGCGGCCAAGGAATCCGAGCGCGGCATCGTGGATATCGATACCATCCGCCACACCAACGAAATGCTGATCACCACCATGGACGAAGTCCTGACCATCCAGAAGGACGGCAAGGAGAAGCGCAGAGCAGCGGAAGCGGAACTGGCCCAGATCGAGAAGCAGTTAAAACAGAAGCTGATGGAAGCAGCGAGGTCCTGATGGAAAGAAAAGGAAATTACAGTAAAAAGCTCCTGCTGATCCTTATGGCCCTGGTCTTTCTTCTGCAGACGCCCGCGGGCGCCTTTGCGGCGGAGAAAGCCGGACAGGAGGACACCCAGACCCAGGAGATCAGCGCTTCGGACGCCTCTGCAAAGAAGGGCTGGGTGAAGACGGCAGACGGAACATATTATTATTACAAAAAAGGGAAACTGGCCACCGGCTGGCGGACCATCGGCGGAAAGAAGTATTACTTCCGCAAAAAGAGCGGAAAGATGGTCACCGGCTGGAAGACCCTGTCCGGGAAGACCTATTACTTCAATAAGAAAGGTGTTCTCCAGACCGGCTGGAAGACCATCAGTAAAAAGAAATACTATTTTGCTTCCGACGGAAAGATGACCACCGGCTGGCTGACCCTGAAAGGGAAGAAATACTATTTCAGCAAAAAGGGCGTCATGCAGAAGGGCTGGAAGCAGATCGATAAGAAATGGTACCGCTTCAGCCTGAAGACCGGCGCCGCCATGACCGGCTGGAAGGATCTGGGCATGGCCCGCTTCTATTTTGACGCCGGCGGTGTCATGAGCACCGGCTGGAAGACCATCGGCGGGGCCAGGTATTACTTCTACGAGAAGGAGACCAAAAAGGTGGCCCTGGGAGAAATGGCCAGGAACACCACCATTGACGGCAAAAAGATCGGCAAGGACGGGAAGGAGATCGTTACGACTCCTCCCATGAGCGCCAATGAGAAAGCCATGCTGAACAAGGCCCAGGGCTATTCCAGCCCCACCGGCTATCTGGTCCTGGCCAACACAAGCACCCATAGGGTGGGCGTTTACAAGGGCAGCACCGGCAAGTGGCAGAAGGTCAAATATTATACGGTGGCCACGGGCGCTCCCAACATGCCCACCAGGGAAGGCGTCTTTTACCGGGGCATCAAGCTTCTGTACTTTAACTCCGGCTCCGACAGGTGCTGGTACGCGACCCAGTACAGCGGCAACTACCTCTTCCATTCGGTCCTTTATACCCAGAACAGCTCTCCCACCACCATCACGGACGGAAGACTGGACTGCGGCGTATCCCACGGCTGCATCCGCATGCGGCTGGAGGAAGCCAAGTGGATCTATGACAACATCCCGGCCAACACCAAGATCGTGGTCTATCATTAAGCATTCAGAAAAAGACATGAAAAAAGCATCGGCGCGCCGATGCTTTTTTCATATCCGGGAGGGCCAGGCGGCCCTTTTCCTATTTGTCCGGGTCGGGAGAACTGTTTATGACCTCTCTCACCACGAACTGGGGAGAGTTGTTGAGGGAGATATAGATCCTCCCTATATATTCTCCGATCAGGCCCAGCATGAACATGATCATGCCGCCCATGAAGAGCAGGACTGCCATGGTGGAGCTGTAGCCCACGGCCACGGTGGGAACCATAAGCTTATGGATGATGGTATAGAGCATCAGCAGGATGCCGAAGACGGCGCAGAGCATGCCGCAGGAGGTGGCAAGGCGCAGGGGCTTTACGGAAAAGGCGGTAAAGCTGTTCATCCACAGGGCAAAGGATTTGCGGAAGTTGTAGTGGCCCACCCCGATCTGTCTTTCTCTTTCCTCCATTTCCACGTTGCAGACTTTTCCGGTGGAGCGGAGCATAAGACCGGACAGGTAGGGATAGGGATTGGTATATTTGATGACCTCGTCCCGGACGAACTTCTTCATAACGGAGAAGTTGGAGAATTTCAGGTCCTTGCTCTTGCCCAGCAGCCAGTTGGCGGCCATGTCGTTGACCCGGGAGCCGAAATTCTTGAAGGCCGACTGTTTTTTCTGGGGATACTTGGCAATGGCCACGTCAAAGCCTCCCTTTTCCAGGGGGGCGAGCAGGTCCCAGAACCTGTCGCAGGGGCACTGCTGGTCGTCATCGATAAAGACCACGTAGTCGCCCTGGGCGAAATGGCATCCGCACATGAGGGCGTTGTGGCGGCCTCCGTTCTTGGCCAGATCTACCGCAATGACCCTGGGGTCCTCTGCGGCGCAGCTGCGGAGCACATCCATCACATGGTCGGGGGAGGAGTCGTTGACGGCGATGATCTGGTAATCATAGGCGTCCTCTCTCTGCCTTACCACGCTGCGGATCTCGTCGATGACCAGAGCCACGGAGCCTTCGGAGGCATAGCAGGGGATCACAAAGCTGATCAGTTTTCTTTTACTCATAAATCGATCTTTTCCTGTATGAAGTTACTGCCTGAAGAAATCGTGCACCGCTTCGATGACGGCGTCCGTATCCTTCCTGTCCATGTTGTAGTAGAGGGGAAGGCGGGCCAGTCTGTTGGA
>CAMOGQ010000114.1 GCA_946614165.1 uncultured Lachnospiraceae bacterium | reverse complement strand
AACGAGAATTCCTTTATTTTGCTTATGAAACGTAATCTTTATGCGTTTGTCCTAGTTCACAGAAAGGAAGGGATTTCTAAGTTTCGTTTAAGGCTGGGAGGGTATTCTGCATTCATCAAGGAGAGAGGCAGGGCGCCGGGATAAAAACTCCCGGGCCGGAGCCGGTCTCCGGCACAGTGATACAATCAAGGAAAAGAAAAAGAAAAAGAATGCTCAGGTCATAGGAAGAGGCATAAGGGACCCCGGAGAGCGGGGCCGCCCTCCTTATGAGGACCGGAAAAATCGAAAGAGAGGAATACAATGAAAAAAGAATCTTTAAGGAAAGTGATCGGAACAGCATTGGTCATGGCCATCATGGCATCCATGACAGCCTGCAGCGGAGCTGCCGCGGCCAAGGAAACAGAGGCTCCCGCAGTCACGAGCGAAGCTGTGGAAGAAACAGCGGCGGAAGAAAAAACGGCCGTGGCAGATACCGCAGGGGATAAGTCCGGGGAAGGGAACCTGACAGAGACCGCATCAAAGACATCCGCAGACCCTTCGGACTATTTCACGGACAGGGACCTTAAGCAGAGCGCGGATCTGACGGATGCCGTCACCTTTGAAGTAAAAGACGGAGAAGACATCACCATCACGGAGGAAGGCGTCTACGTGCTGAAGGGAGAGGCCGCCCAGGTGAGCGTCATCGTGGAAGCGGATCAGGAAGCCAAGGTCCAGCTGGTGCTGGACGGGGTGACGATCACCAATACGGATGCCCCCGCCATTTACGTAAAGAGCGCCGATAAGGTCTTCGTGACCACAACTGACTCCGAAAACAGCCTGACCGTTACGGGCAGCTTTACTTCCGACGGCGATACCAATACGGACGCGGTCATCTATTCAAAGGACGACCTGGTATTAAGCGGCACCGGCAGCTTAAATATCTCCTCCTCGGACAACGGCATCAGCTGCAAGGACGACCTTAAGGTCACCGGAGGGACCCTTTATGTTAAGAGCAGCGCGGATGCTCTGGAAGCCAACGACGGCATTTATATAGCGGACGGCGTCATCACCATTGAATCAGGAAAGGACGGCTTCCATGCCGGCGACAGCGACGATACTTCCGTGGGAGAGATCTATATAGGAGGCGGCACCATTACCGTACAGGCTTCCGACGACGGCATCCAGGGGACCACAGTGGTCAGGATCGCAGGCGGCACCATTGACGTTGCCGCAGCGGAAGGCATCGAGGGCACCGACGTGGAGATCGACGGCGGCACCATCACCGTAAAGGCCTCCGACGACGGCATCAACGCCTCTGCCAAATCCTCCGCATGCCCTGTCACCCTGAACATCAACGGGGGCAGCCTTTCTGTTACCATGGCGGCCGGGGATACGGACGCTCTGGATTCCAACGGCAGCCTTTATATCAACGGCGGCACCGTGGACATCAGTGCCCAGTTCGCTTTCGATTACGTGACCGAAGGCGCCATTAACGGCGGCACTGTGACCGTCAACGGCAGCCAGGTGACCCAGATGACCTCCTCCATGATGGGAGGCGGCGGCATGCGGGGCGGCATGAAAGGCGGCAGTCCCGCCGAAGGCACCGATCCCGCCGGCGGCATGAAGGGCGGAATGAAAGGCCAGGGCGGAATGCGCATGAAGGGAGGAAGACCTTCCGAAAACAGCCAGGAAGGCAGCCAGGAAGGCAGCCTGGAAGGCACGGAGGAAACCTTCTGACAGGACGAATGAGACTTTAAACCGGCAGGCCATAGGACTTCCCTTTCTCCCATGCTACAATGGAATGGAAATACAGACCTGCCGGGAGAGACGTTCCCGGCCCGGAGAAATAGAGAGGGGAAGTCATGATCAGAGAAATCAGACTGGGCGGCATAGGCTGCCTGGAAACCATAGAAGGAACGGATGAATGGTACTGCGCTTCCGACTACGTGCACGGAGACCTGTATGAGGCCGAGGAGCTTTTTCAGGACGGACATGAGATCGACGCAAACCGCCTGGTCTTCGTCCACTATCCGGAGGGCAGCGTATATAAGGCCGGGGAAAGGAAGAAGGGAAGATACTTCGGAAGAGTCTGGTATGACGGGGAAGACCTTTTCTTTGTCATGGCGGATTTCCCGGAGGGGATCCTCTCCCTCATGCGCTTTGATACCAAAAGGAAAGAGACGATCCAAGAGGCAGAGATCCAAAGAAGCAGCATAAAGGACTGCTACAACCTGATGCCCGCCGGCAGCCCTCCCATGCTGATCCGCCAGGGGGGCGAGGGCTTTTTCGAGATGGTCTGGCCCGAAAGGGTGACCTTTCCCATCGAAAGGACAGAGACCTTCAACTTCCGGGAGGGAGACAGGATCTATTTCACGGCCTGGTACGAGGACCCGGACTACCGGGAGGAGACCATTGTCCGGAGCCTGAAGGGAGAGATCCTGGACCGTTTTCCGGGAGATATCCGCATCATGCCGGGCGGAGAAAAGTGGCACCTGGCCTGACAGGGGAAAAGAATACAGTGATAAAATCATAAAAAGTGATAAGCCATGTGAGGCTCGCCTTCCCGTAAGGGAAAGAGCCCCATGGCTTTTTTTATGTCTTTCCCGGGGAATATAAGATTTCTGCAAACCCCCGGGTTCGCGAAAAGACCGGGAAAACGAGGCAGGATCATGGCCGGGGGACCGGGGCCTCCCCCCCGGGAAAGGCAGGGCAGGCGTGTGCCATACTTTTTATGCGGCCTCAGGGAGGGGGCAGAAAAAACAAAAAAAGGGAGGCCTGCAAACTGCCGGTTGGAGGCGTATTCGTCCCCGCAAGGGTAAAGTAATGATGCAGGAGGGATACGGGGAATTCCTGAGGCCCCCTTTTCAGAGTCCTGCCCTCCCTTCACAGATAAAAATCAAACACGGCGGAAAGGCTGAAATATCATAAGGAGCGCCTTCCTTTCCGCAGTCTGGTCCATAAACGATCCGGCGCTCCCAAAGGAGAAAATCTTATGAGTAAAAGAAAAATGGCAGTAAAAATGATGATCACCTCCGGCATTGCCCTGACAGGAACGGCAGCGGCCTTTATGCCCTGCAGCATCCAGGCGGCAGAAACGGAAGGAGAAGCAGAGGTCCTTTCCGGCGCATCCTCCGATCTGCAGGAGAAGACGGATGCCGCAAGGGCCGTCTTTGAGGAAGCGGCAGGAAAGGAGAAGGAGGCTGCCGCGGCAAAGAAAGAGGCCGGAGAGGCCCTAAAGGCGGCAGAGGAAGCGGAAGATAGGGCAGGCGAAGAGCACGTGCGCGCTGCCAGGGATCTGGACGAGGCCGGCCGCCTGGCCCGGGAGGCGGTGCAGGCAGAGAAAGACAGATCCCTTGCAGAAGAGAAAAAGGCCGCCGCAGACCTTTCCGAAAAAGAGGAAGCACTGGACAGGGCCCTGCAGGAAGAAAAGGAAGCCGGGGAAGACCTGGCTCTCAGAGAGCAGGCGCTGGAGGAAGCCGGAAAAGCCCTGGAAGATGCCGCCGCTGGGCAGACGGAAGGCTCTCCCCAGGAAAGGAAGGAAGAGGCGGACAGGGCCGGGGAAGCTGCCGCAAAGGCCGGGGAGGAGCTGGAAGAAGCATCCTCTGCCAGGGAAGATGCCGCCATGGCGGCAGATGAGGCCCGTGCGAGAGTATCAGAAGCCGGAGCCTCTCTTTCGGATGCCGAAAAGGGGGCCGAAGAAGCTTCCGCCCGCCTGCAGGAGGCCGAAGAGAAGGCAGATGCGGCGCAGAAAGTCCTGGATGCGGTAAGAAAGGCCGCCCAGGGCGATGACGCTGCTCTCAGCCAGGCGGCGGAAGAAAGGAAAGAGGCAAAGGACGCCTTTGACAGGGCGGCGGAAGAAAGGGAAGAAGCCGGGAAGGCCCTTCAGGAAGCCGGGCAGGGCAGAGACCTGGCCGCTGAGCAGAGCGCTGCTGCCGCAAAGGCCCTGAAAAAGACACAGGCAGAAGAAGAAAAGGTCTCTCACGAAAAAGACCTGGCCCGGTCCCGGGCGGAAGAAGCCGGAAAAGTCCTGGAGGAAGCCGAGGCCTGCCTTGACAGGGCCCTGGAAGAGCTGGACGCTGCAGCGGATTCGGGAGAGGTCTCGGAGGAAGACCTGGCAGCTTCCGAAAAGGCCCTTGCGGATGCAGAAAAGGCTTCGGAGGATACCCGTAAAGAATTCGAAAATAAGGAAAAGGAGGTGCAGGAAGCAGACGGGAGACTTGAGGAAGCCTCCAGGTACAGGCAGGAAGCTGAAAAGAAGGCTGAAAGGGCGGCCCGGGCCGCCGAAAAGGCCAGGGAGGAAAGAGACAGGGCCCTGAAAGCTCTGGAAGAAGCCAGCGCCAGAGCCGATGCTCTGATCTCTTCGGAAGAGAGCTCTGTCTCCTCCGCCGCCCAGAAGGCGGCAGAGGCGGAAAAACTCTCTCTTTCTGCCGGAGAAGCCCTTGAAAAGGCTCTCGCGGATGTGGAAACGAAGAAGGCAGCCCTGGAGGATGCGGAAAAGGGCCTGCAGGAGGCCCGGGAAGCAGAAGCTGCGGCGCAGTCAGACTATCCCAATGCCGCCATCGGCCGCATCCTGGCATACATGGACGAAGAAGAGGCTGCAGGCAGGCTGGAAGAATCTAAAGAACAGGAGGAGGCCTGCAGGAAGGCCCTGGAGGAAGCCGAAGAAACCCTGCGCTGCGGCCGCATCAGGGAGGCGGCAGAGAGAGAGGTCCTGGAGAGAGGATCTGCCGCTGCCGAGGAAAAGAAGGCAGCTGCCCTGAAGGCCCGGGAGGCCCTGAATGAGGCGGAGAAGGCTCTCGCCGAGGCACAGAAGGTGATCGCCAGGGGGACCCTGGGCTTTTTCGAGAGCCAGGGGGCGGAGAATGCCCTGAAGGTGTTTGACAGGGTCAATCCCTCCTATACCCATGTGGGCGAGAAGGGAGATGCCACGGATCTGGAACAGATGAAGAGGGTCTTTGACCTTCTCAGGGAGTGCAACGACCTGAGGGCCCGGGACGACAACGCTGGCCCCCTGCCTCCTTTCAGAGTGAGCCACTCTGCCATGGCAATGGCACAGGCCAACGCCAACTATGCAAATGTGGAACACAGACATCCGGGCAACGCGGTGGAAAACCTGGCATACGGCTATCGCGATCCCTTTCAGGGATGGTACTGGATGGAAAAGAAGATCTACGACGAAGGAGGAGAAGGAGAGACCGGCCATTACTTACACGTCATCTCGGATCACACTAAGGTAGGCCTTGCCTTCAGCGGGTCCACCTCCAGTATGGTCTTCTACACCGGAGAAACCGGTTCCTGGTTCGTAGACGAATACGAGGCAATGTTCATGGCCTATTACAACAGGGTCACAAAGGATCTTTCTGATGCGGAGGCGGAAAGAGAAAGAGCCCGGCAGGCAGACCACGACGCAGCGATCGCCTCTGAGGGCGCCGAAGCTGTTCTGAAGGGGGAAAGCGCATCCGAAAGCGCCGAAAGGCTTGGGAAGCTGGAAGCGCAGGCCGAAGATGCGGCAGAGAAAGCCGCGCTGGCAGGAGAAAGAGCCGCAGAGTGTGAAGAAGTCCTTCAGGCAAAGAAGAAGGTCACGGAAGAGGCCGAGCAGGTCTTTCATGCCATGGAAGAAAAGATCTCAATGGCCGGCAGCGAAAGGGAAAAGGCAGAGAAGGCCCTTGCAGATGCGGGGGAAGATCTGACCGCCGCCACGGAGAGGGCCAGGTCCTGCAGGCAGGAGGCAGAGAGCAGAAAAGAAGCCCTGGCAGAGGCAAAGAAAGCCCTTGCCGCCCTCTCTTCCCGGGCAGCAGAAGCAAGGGAGACGGAAGATGCGGCCAGGAAGGCTTTTTCCCAGCAGGAAGCCCTTTATGAAAAGGCGGACGATGCGCTGGGAAAGGCCCTGGAGGAGGAAAAAGAAGCGCGGGATGCCGAAGGCAGAGCCGCCAGGGAGAAGGAAGCTCTGGAAACGGCCGCCCGGGAGGCAGGAGCTTTCCTGAAAGAAGCAGAAGAAGCCGCAGTAAGGGCCGGTGAGAAAGCATCCGCCCTTAAGGAGCGCGCGCTGGCCCTGAAGGAGGCAGGGCAGAGAGTGGAAGAAGCCAGGAAAGCTGCCAAAGAAGCCGCTTCCGGGGCAGAAGAGGCGGAAGGCGCCCTTGCTCTTGCCGGGGAAGCTCTGAACAGGGCTTCCGGCCTGAGGGCCGCCGCGGAAAAAGGCGCGGAAAGTGCATCTGCCGCTCTTTCGGAGGCCGAAAGGACTCTGGAAGGCGCAAGGCAGGCCCGGGACCTGGCCGAGCAGGTCTTTGCCGAAAAGGCAGAAGCCCTGAAGGAAGCAGAGGAGAGGCTTGAAACACTCTCCGCGGACATGGCCCTGGCCGGAAAGGAGGCAGAGGAAAGAAAGAAGGAACTGGCAGAGGCCAGGGCCCTCTGTGAAGAAGCCGGGAAGAAGAAGGAAGCCGCAGAGCTTGCTGCCCTCAGGGCAGAGCAGGACCTGAAGAGCGCAGAGGCTCTTCTGGCAGAGGCAAAGACCAGAGAGGAGGAAAAGGCCGCGGATCTTGAAAGGGCCGAGGAGAAGAGCCGTGCGGCAGCGGCCCTTTACGAAAAGGCAGCAGAAGCCAGCGACGCTTATCAGAAGGCCTTCCAGGCCTTCAGGCAGGCCGAAACTGCCAGAGAGGGTGCCAGGGTCAGGTCTGAAAATGCCGGAGCCGCTGTGGAAACGGCCAGGGCCGGCCTTGAGGCAGCCGGGAAAGCCCTGGAAGAAGCAAAGGACAAGGTCCTGCGCGCATCCCTTCTTTCCCTTCCGTCCCTGCTGGAGATGCCCTCTGAGGATCCGGACTTTCTGTATCTGAATGATCTGGCGGACCGGGTCGTGAAGGCCCGGGAGAGCCTGGCGGAGAAGGAAGAGGCTTTGGCAGCCGCCTCGGAAGACAGAAAGAAAGCCGCAGCCCTTCTTGAAGAGGCTGCGGCGGGACATGCGGAAGCTGTGAGGGTCCTGGCAGCGGCAGACGATGCCTATACCAGGGCGGCCTGGGGCTGGCAGACCATGGACGGCGAAGTCTTCCACTTCACCGAAAGAGGCGTCAGAGACACGGGCCTTGTAAAGATCGGCAGCGATACCTACCTCTTTAACGGGGAAGGGATCCTGCAGAGAGGCTATGCGGAGGTGAACGGGGAAAGCCTTCACTTTGATGAGATTTCCGGCGCCCTTGTCAGAGAAGGCAGGGCCCTGTCCGGGGCCGGTCCCGAGGAAAGGGAGAGGGTCCGTGCATCTTCCTTCGCTCACCCTGTGCAGACGAAAGACGCATCTTCCATGCCCTGGATCCTGGGGTGTCTTGCATCCCTCGGCGGCCTTCTGACCGTCAGGAAGAAAGGAGGCAGAAGATCCTGACGGGAAGCGCAGGGGAGGGGCCTTTGGGCCGCCCTCTTTGAAAGGCTTTTCAGGGGCCTTCTGACAGAAGGTCCCTGAGGTCTTCGATCACAGGAGGGACAAAGGGAAGGCCCCGGGCAAGCACTCTGCACTTTTCCGGGCTGTGGCGGTCGGTGTTCAGAAAGATGCCGTCCACCCCGCACTCTGCGGCGATCTTCATATCGGACCCGTATTCGTTGCCGATCATGACGGAGTCCCCGGCCATCAGGCCGTATTCGGAAAGAAGGTCCTTCATAAAGGCCGGGTCCGGCTTTCTGATCCGTCTGTCCGAGGAGATGAAGATGCCGTCGAAAATATCCCAGATCCCCTTTACCTTCATTTCCGGCTCCGTAAAGACTCTCTGGGCGTTGGAGAGCAGGTAGACCCCCCTGCCCCTTTCCTTCAGCTCCCTGAGGGCCGGAAGGGTCCCGGGGTAGAGACCGTAGCGGAACCTGGTCAGGATGCGGAAAAAGCGGGCCGTATCCGTGACCCACTGGTCCATGTCGGTGATGCCCTCCCTGCTTCCGGCAAGAAGGTCCGCAAAGACCCCGGCGATATCAATCTCGGGCCAGTCGGTTCCCAGCTCCTTTCGGAGGAGGGCTTCTTTTTCACGGCAGATCCTTTCATAGGCTTCCCGGAGGCTCTCTCCTGTGTAGGAGGTGCCGAAGCAGTTGTAGTATTCTGCCATTTTCTTCCAGAAATAGGGCCACTTCTGGTTGGTATGGATGTTGATGAGGGTCCCGTAAAGATCGAAGATATAGTTTTTGTACTGCTTCATATCCTTCTCCTCATGTGTTGTATACTTGGCGTCTGGGATCAGTCCTCTCCCTTCAGAACGACGCTCTGGAAGGTATGATGAACGGCCGGCAGGAATTTTTCGAATACGTCGCGGGTCTTCAGGCGGATGCTGGAGGTGTTGACGCAGGGGTGGCAGCCCACGTACTCCGCGGAGAGGACCTCCTCGTCCACCAGGAGGCGGACCTGGTCTTCATGGTCGTTCATGAGCCCCATGACGCTGACGGCTCCAGGAGTAATGTCCAGGAACTTTTCCATGAATTCGGCTCCGGCAAAGGAGAGCCTGGCCGAATGGATCTGGCCGGAGATCTCTTTGGTCTTGAACTTTTTGTCCTCCTTGATCATGAGCAGGTAGAAATGGTCCTGCTGGCGGTTGCATAAAAGAAGGTTCTTGCAGATCACGGCCGGCGCCAGGACCCTGTCTATGGCGGCGCAGGCCTCCATGGTCATGGCCGCTTCGTGGTCGATCCTGTCGTAGGGGATCTGCAGGGAGTCCAGAAGGTCGTAGACACGGATTTCTTTGTCAAGGCGGCCGGCGGTATCGGCGGGCCTTCCCTTTTCAAGCTTCATTTGTTTTTTCCTCCGGGTTTTGAGAAAAGTCTGCTAAAATAAGAGCAGGAGATGCATTTACTTTACAGCAGACCGGCCGCCCGGCGCAAGCCCGGACAGGACCGGTAAGGAGCCATTCATGAAGATCGGGATCATATCGGATACCCACGGCCTTTTAAGGCCGGAGGTCATAAAGGCCCTGGAGGGAGCGGACGCCATCCTCCACGGAGGGGATATAGACAGAAGATCTGTCCTGGAGGAACTTTCAAAGATCGCTCCCCTTTACGCGGTGCGGGGCAACGCCGACAAGGACTGGGCCGGGGACATTCCGTATGTCTTGGACTTTGAGCTCTGCGGCATAAAGGTCTGCATGGCCCATAAAAAGAAGGACCTGCCCCGGGACCTTTCCTCCTTTGACCTGGCGGTCTGCGGCCACTCCCATAAATACGAGACGGCAGTGAAGGAGGGAACGCTCTTTGTCAATCCCGGCTCCTGCGGGCCAAGGCGCTTTGGCCAGCCCATCACCATGGCTCTCTTGACCCTGGAAGAGGGAAAGAGGGAAGTGACAAGGATCGATATCCCCCATGCCCCAAAGAAAGAAGAGGACCTTTCCGGGAGGGACCTGAAAAAGGATATCGTAAGGATTATGAAGGAGATCGAAAAGGGAAGGACCGTGGAAGAGACGGCGGAAAGGCTCTCCCTGGACAGGGACTTTACGGACCGGATCTTCCGCCTCTATCTGACCCATCCCGGGGTCACATCCGATCAGATCCTGACAAAGCTGGGGCTCTGAGGAAGGAGAGACATTCTCAACCGGGGGTTCAGTGACAGAAAGAAGAAAGAGTCTTATAGTGAAAGCATAGAAAGCAGGAATGTTCACCGAAAGGAGAAGCTTATGAAATATACATCCGCACAGGCAGCAAAGATTCTTCGCCAGCTGAAGGAAGAGCACCAGAGGCTCCTAGCAAGGGAGGCCGAGACCCAGGTATTCCTGGCAGCCGTGGGAGAAGATCCTGAGTCCCTCCGTCCCGAATATGATTACGGGCAGGTCCAGGAAAAGCTGGCAGGTCTGGAGGAAAAGATCCGAAAGATCCGCCACGCCGTGAATGTCTTCAACCTGAATACGGTGGTGGAGGGCATGACCATTGATGAGATCCTGGTCTATCTTCCCCAGCTGAATGAGCGCAGGCAGAAGCTTGGCACCATGGCAGCCCGCCTTCCCAGAAAGAGGGCAGAATCCGGCATGGCCGGAAGGTTCGGAGCCAAGTCCCAGATCATCGACTACGAATATGCCAATTATGACATCGGCGCCGCGGACAGGGACTTCCGCCTTGTGACGGAGGAGATCGCCCGCCTGCAGACAGCCCTTGACAGAGCCAACTCCACACTGGAGATGGA
>CAMOGQ010000113.1 GCA_946614165.1 uncultured Lachnospiraceae bacterium | reverse complement strand
TCCATCGAGAACTGCAACGAAGATGTCAAGCCTTTCCACGATATCCTTCTGGCCGAGAACATCATCTTCATCGAAGTGCTCAAGAACCTTGAATGCCTGAAGAAAGACGTTTTCTTCATGTCCTTCTCCCCGCTTCCCATCGTGGGACTGGATTCGAGCCCCGTACACGCATACGCGATCGAAGGAATCAAGGAATTTTCTGAATAACACAGCCTCAGGGCAAAGGAGTTGAGATTATGAGAATAGCAGTCATCGGCGCAGGCGCCATGGGTTCTATTTACGGCGGTCATCTTTCCTTACACAACGATGTATACCTTGTTGACACCAATGCCAGTGTTGTAGCGGCCATCAATGAAAACGGACTTAAGCTGCAGGAGTACGGAACCGACAATCTGTACCATCCCAAGGCTGTTACCTCCACGGAAGGAATCGAGCCCGTGGATCTGATCATTCTGTTCGTCAAGGCTCTGTTTTCCAAGGCGGCTCTGGCAGGCAACAAGGGGCTGATCGGTCCCGACACCTATGTGCTCACCCTGCAGAACGGATCCGGACATGAGGATATCCTGGGAGAGTTCGTGGACCAGGATCACATCATCATTGGAACCACGGAAGACAACGGCGCCGTGCTGGGCATGGGCTATATCCGCCACGGCGGAGAAGGCAATACGAATGTCGGCATGCTGGTGGAGGACAAGAACGGCTTCCTTCCCAGACTCAAGGAATCCTTTGACGCATGCGGCTTCAAGGTAAAGATCCACTCCGTTATCCAGCAGCTGATCTGGGACAAGCTCTTCACCAACGTCTCCCTCAGCGCCGTAACGGGCGTCCTGCAGTGCGAGATCGGCTACATCGCCGGCAACGAGTACGCATGGAAGATGACCACAGCCCTGATCCACGAGGCAGTGGAAGTGGCCCATGCCCTGGGACTGAAAGCGGATGAGGAAGAGATCACCGAAAAGGTCCGCAAGACATCCGTAGGTTCGCCGGAAGGCGTCACCTCCATCTGCGCGGATATCCGCGCCGGAAGGAGAACGGAAGTGGATACCATCAGCGGCTCGGTGGTAAGAGCTGCCAGAAAGGTGGGCGTTTCCACTCCGACACATGAATTTGTTGTGAATATGATCCATGCCCTGGAGGGGAGACCCAAAGCATAAGCAGGGCGGACACAGGCACCGCAAATACATCAAAACTGAATAAAGGGGTAATAAATGCCGGAAGGCATAAGAAAAAGGAGGATAACTAATGAAAAAGAAAGGACTTGCGATATTACTTACCGCAATCATGGCCATCACCATTGCAGCCTGCGGAGGCGGCGGAACCACTACCAGGGAAGATCCCGGTGCGGCATCCTCCGGCGCAGCGGCCGGCGGCAGCAGCAATAAGGTTAAGGTAGATCCCTATGCAGGGGATGAAGTAAAGATCGCCTATATCGCACACGATATCGGAACCCCCAACAACCAGGGCTGGAAAGAGGGTATCGAAAGAGAATGCGGATCCTGGTCCAACATCAAAGTCGATTCCTACGGCGCAGAAGAATCTGCAGAGACCCAGGTCCAGATCATGACCGACTGCATCAACCAGGGCTACAACGCCATCATCCTGCAGTGCTCCGACGGAACAGCACTTGCACCCAGCGTCAAGCAGGCTGAGGAAGCCGGGATCCCGGTCATCACAGTAAACCTTGACTGCGCAAGCGACACCATCCACAGCGCACTGGTCATGGCCGTTGACTACGACGCAGGCCGTATGGCAGCCGACAAGATGGCCGAGCAGATGGGCGGCGAAGGCAAGATCGCCATTATCCAGGGCGTACCCGGACTTGAGCGTACCGACAACCTTGAAAAGGGCTTCCGTGACACCATCGCAAACTACTCCGGAATCGAGATCGTAGACGCACAGTCCGCTTCCTTCCAGAAGGATACAGCTATGACCGTCATGAACTCCTTCCTGCAGTCCTATCCCGACCTGAAGGGCGTATTCGCCATCAACGACGCTATGGCAGAAGGTGCCGCACTGGCAGCCCAGTCCGCCAACAAGAAGGGCCAGATCTGCATCTGGGGCGCTGACGGTGAAAAGGACGCTCTGGCAATGATCGAGAGCGGCGACATGGCAGGAACCATCTATACCAACAGCTGGGACGAAGGTTCTACCGCAGCCAAGATCGCTCTGCTGATGATCGGATCCGAGTATGACTACACATGCCTTACCGCAACTCCCAAGGTCATCATGGAGCCCATCGTTGTCACAAAAGAAAATGTCGGCACCATTGCTGAGGAAGACCGCTGGTAATTCCTGTTTGTGAGAATAATAAGGCGGGGACCTTGTGCTCCCCGCCTTTATGCACTCCCGTGTAAATGCAGATCGGATATCCCGGCCGGCCAAGGCCGGGATACCGCGCGGGAATGTGTACGAGAGGAGGAAATAACAAGTGAAACGGATGAATCAGGCAACGATGCGGCGACTGATCTCCATCGGTATGCTGCTCATACTTGTTGTATTGTTCACCATCCTTGCAGGTGCTGGCAAAGGCAAGTTCTTCAATTTTGACAATCTGATCGAGGTGGTCAGAGACGCATCCATCCCGGCCATCATCGGCGTTGGCGTTACATTCATCATTATTACGGCAGGCATCGATCTTTCAACGGGAAGCATGATGGCTCTGGTAGGCATGACAATGGCGAACATTTATGCCTACACCCTTCTTCCCTTCTCGGTCATGATCCTTGCCGGAATCCTGATAGGACTGCTCTGCGGCCTCTGCAACGGCGTAATCGTATCCAAATTTAATGTTCCCGAATTCATCGGGACCCTGGCGACCATGAGTATCTTCAGAGCCCTGACATACATCATCGCCATCAGAGACGCCAACGGCGTCATCAAGAGCCAGCCGATGAACCACTCCCAGTACACCTGGCTGGGCGGCGGAATCGGAAAATTCTATTATGTCATCATCGCCATGATCATTATCGTAGCCGCAGGACAGATCATCCTGAAGTATACGCGCTACGGAACCAATCTTTATTCTGTAGGCGCCAGCAAGAAGGCTGCCACCCTTTCCGGTATCAACGTGGCCAAGACAAGGCTCATCGCCTATGTGATCACCGGCTTCACGGTAGCGGTCGGCGCGGTCTTCACCACCGCAAGGCTGCAGAGTGCCACCACTGCTATCGGTATGGACTTCGAGTTCAACCCGATCGCAGCGGCAGTTGTCGGCGGCGTGGCCCTGTCCGGCGGATCCGGCGACGTCATCGGAACCCTGATCGGCGCTCTGTTTATGGCTACGCTGGAGAACGGCGTACGCAAGCTGTCCATCAACACAGCCTATCAGTATGTAATTAAGGGCGCGATCATCATTGCGGTCGTTATCTTCGACGCCACCTATAAGGCTCGCATGGATCGCAAGGCAAGAGAAGAAGGAGCTAAGGAGGGGCTTGAATAATGGCAGGAAATACATTAATTGAAGCCAAAGGCATTTATAAGAGCTTTTCCGGCGTTCCGGTTCTTCAGGATGTTCACTTTGAAGTAAAAGCCGGTGAAGTACATGCGCTGATGGGAGAGAACGGCGCGGGCAAATCCACGCTGATCAAGATCATCACCGGCGTCTATACCAAAGACGACGGCCAGATCTTCTGGGAAGGCAATCCGGTAGAGATCAACAGCTATCAGGACTGCCAGAAGCTGGGCGTGGCCTGTATCTATCAGGAACTTTCTGTCATCCCGCCTCTGACGGTGGCACAGAATGTCTACCTGGGCAGAGAGCCCCGCAAGGGCGTATTCATTGACTACGCCAAAATGAATCAGATGACGCAGGAGCTGATCGACAAGTACCAGTTCCCGTTAAAGCCGACAACGGTGGTGGATAACCTGGGAATCGGACAGAGACAGCTGATCGAGATCCTCAAAGGTCTGTCTCAGAACTCCAAGCTGCTGATCATGGATGAGCCTACGGCCTCCCTTTCCGGCAAGGAAGCGGAGATGCTCTTCAAGATCATCCAGAAGCTGCGCAGCGAGGGCGTTTCGATCATCTATATCTCTCACAGACTGGAAGAAGTCTACATGCTTTCCGACCGTCTTACCATCCTCCGCGACGGTAAAAACGCCGCCATCCTTGAGAAGGAGGATATCATCCCGGCCAAGGTCATCGAGACCATGATCGGCAAGGTGGTCGACGAATCCGCAGGTTCCCGCAAGATGCTCCACTCCGACGACAATGCGGAGGTGAGACTGGATGTCAGGGGACTTACGGACAAGACAGACCGTTACCGCAACATCAGCTTCCAGGTCCACAGAGGAGAGATCCTGGGTCTGGGCGGCCTGATCGGCGCAGGCCGTACGGAAGTGGTCCGCGCTATTTACGGCGTGGACAAGGCTGCTTCCGGTGAAGTCTGGCTGGACGGCAAAAAGCTGAATCCTTCCCCCAAGTCAAGTATCCTGGAAGGCATCGGCTTCGTTCCCGAGGACAGAAGAAACCAGGGCTTCATCCCTCTGCTGTCCACTACCAAGAACGTGGCTCTGACCAACTATGACATCGTCAAGATCAACGGAACATCTATTTCCGACGCGGACGAGCTTGCCATGAGCAAGAGGGCCATCCAGGCCATCGACATCCGTCCTTCCAACCCGGACAAGCAGGTCGGCGTAATGTCGGGCGGCAACCAGCAGAAGGTAGTCCTGGGCAAGTGGCTGATGAGAGATCTGAAGCTTCTGATCGTCGACGAGCCTACCGCAGGTATCGACGTCGGCGCCAAGGACGAGATCTACTCCATCCTGGAAGATCTGGCCAAAAAGGGAGTAGCAGTTATCGTGGTTACATCTGACCTGCAGGAGCTTCTGCGTGTTTCACACAGGATCATCGTCATGAGAAAGGGCGATATCGTCAAAGAGTTCAAGAATGTTGAAGTCACGCAGTCCAAGGTACTCTCCGCAGGACAGGGTGTAGAAGAGGAGGCGGAATGATGAAGAATTTTAACTGGAGCAAATACAGTAAACCGATCATCCTCGCCGCATTTATTATTGTTTTGTCCATCCTTCGTCCGAAGGCCTTCCTTTCACTGGACAACTTCAGTAATGTCTTGTGGTCGGTGGCAGTCATCGGCATTATGGTCAGCGGTTCCATCTTCGTATTCCTGATCGGCGGAATCGATCTGTCCATTGCCACTTTGTGCGCTTTCTCCGCAGTCGTGGTGGTCTCGGTCACACATATGCTGGGAGACACGCCCGGTGCAGTTATTGCAGGCGTGCTGGCAGCCCTGATCGTAGGCGCTCTGGCCGGTGCAGTGCACGGCGTCGTCATAACGACGTTCAAAATACCTGCCTTCCTGGTGACCTTCGCCACACAGAGTATTTTCCTGGGTCTTGCCATGGTCTTTACCAACAACAAGATCGTCAGCTGCACTGTTCCCGCTTTTACGGCCATCGGTGCCTTTAAGATCCTGGGATTCCCGCTTCCTGTATATTTCATGGCGATCATTGCCCTGATCAGCTGGTACGTGCTCAGGAAGACCGTCTACGGCAGATATGTCTACGCAGTCGGCGGCAACGCCACCGCAGCCGAGATCTCTGGTATTAATGTCAGGCTCTCATCCATCGTCTGCTACATGCTTTCCGGACTTACGACAGCCATGGGCGGCATCGTTCTTGCTTCCATGACACAGCAGGCTTCTTCCTCCACCGGTGCCGGCTATACCAACGACGTCATCACGGCAGCGGTCATCGGCGGCGTTTCCCTGCTGGGCGGCGAAGGTACGGTTCCCGGAGCCATCTTCGGTGCTGTGCTGATGGGACTTCTGAACAACGGTCTGAACCTGATGTCCGTTCCGTCCACACATGCCGGCCTGGTCAAGGGCCTGGTCATCGTAGTGGCCGTTGCCTTCGACGCTATGCAGCATGCGGATCAGTCCAGAAAGAAAGTCAAAAAGGTCAAAAAGGCAAGTGCCTGATCCTTTTGGGTCATGAGCCTTATGACAGAATGAGGGATTTTTATGAAAAAAATAGACGCACATTTACATTTGGCCAAGGTACTTGCGGGCTACTGCAGACGCGGTGAACTGCGTGCCATCGGCGGCGGCAAGGCCCAGTGGGGCAGCGGAGAAGTCTTCCAGCTGCTTCCCACAACGGGAGAGTACGGAGATGACTGCTTCACGGCAGAGCAGGCTCTGGCCATCATGGACCGCAACGATGTGGAAAAGGCAGTTCTGATGAACGGCAGCATGTACGGCTTCCAGAACATCTATCATGAGGAGCTGCTGGAGAAGTATCCCGACCGTTTCTGCCCTTCCTGCGAGGTGGAGCCCTTTGCCACCAATCATATGCAGACCCTTGCCAGATTCCTTGAGGAGAAGCACTTCCATCTGGTCAAGTTCGAGGTCAGCTCCGGCGGCGGCCTGATGGGCTGCCACGATCCCTTCGACCTGTCCGGCGACAGAATGATGGAGATCTATAAGATGATCGAGAAGCACCACGGTGTGGTAGCCCTTGACGTGGGCGACATCCTGATGGAGAGCCATCAGACGACGGCCCTGATGCGGATCGCCGACAGATGTCCTGACCTCAAGGTCGTGATCTGCCACCTTCTTGCTCCCATGAGAGAGAAGAAGAAAGAGTGGAAAGCGGAGCTGCAGATGCTCAGCCAGGCAAATATCTGGTTTGACATTGCCGCCATGCCCAAGATCATGTCTCCCGATGTCTATCCTTATCCGGAAACAGCGGAAATTCTCGCGGAAGCCAGAGATATCATCGGTGCCGACAGGATGATGTGGGGCACAGACGCACCCTTCGCGGCTACCCAGGATACCTATGAGCATCTGACGGACTATCTTGAGAAATCCGGTGTTTTCTCCCAGAAAGAACTGGAAGATATCTATTACAACAACGCGCAGTTCGTATATTTCAGCTGACCTGCTGCGCAGCTTTGAAGAGGCCGCCGGTTCAGCCGGCGGCCTCATGTTTTAACGGCTCTGCCGCCGCAGGCAAGGCGGGAAAGTCAGAAAAACAGAGGGAGGGTAAATCATATGATCAGAAGAAGCAGCGAAAAAGAAAGCATTACAAAGCCGGCTCCCTTTAACGGAGTCGGAGAGATCACCGTCAGGAGCCTTTTGAACGGCCCCGACGAAATGGAAAAGAAGGGCCGTGTCTTCGCCCATACCACCGTGTATCCGGGCAGCCGGATCGGGCTTCATACCCATAAGGGAGACGCGGAGACCTATTACATCCTGTCGGGACACGGAAAGTACAATGACAACGGCACCATCGTGGATGTTCAGCCCGGCGATGTCTATTACTGCGGGGAAGGCCAGTGCCATTCCATCGAAGCGGTGGACGAACCCATCGAGATGATCGCCCTGATCTTATATACCGGCTGAGAGAAGCCTATGGGGCTGCAAAGTCCCGGAAGCAGAGAAATAAGTGCAGGAGAAATTTCTGCAGAGGATACAGAACAGACGAATACGGAAACGAAATAATAAGGAATTTGAACAGAAGGGAGACAACAGCATATGGCAATCCTGAATTATACAGTACTCAGACAGTCTGGCTATGACGGATATATCCTGGAGAATGCACCGGAGAAGGTCATGCAGTTCGGCGAAGGCAACTTCCTGCGTGCATTCGTAGACTACTGGTTCGACATTTCCAACGAGAAAGCCGGCTGGAACGGCAAGTGCGTCCTGGTACAGCCCATCAAGCCCGGCCTGGCCGAGATGATCAACAGGCAGCAGGGCCTGTACACCCTTTATCTCAGAGGCCGCGAAAACGGAGAGAAGGTGGACAGAAAGCGTGTCATCTCCTCCGTATCCAGATGCCTGAACCCTTATGTGGATGCAGACTTTGACTCCATGATGGAACTGGCCTGCTCCGACGATCTGGAGTATATCGTATCCAATACCACAGAAGCGGGCATCGTTTATGATCCTGCCTGCCAGCTGGAGGACAGACCCGCTTCCTCCTTCCCCGGAAAGCTGACCCAGGTCCTGCTTAAACGCTATAAAGCCGGCAAGGGTGGCCTTGTGATCCTTTCCTGCGAGCTGATCGACAACAACGGCAAGGAACTCTTAAAGTGCGTCAACCAGTATATCGACCAGTGGGGACTGGACGACGGCTTCAGAGCCTATGTCAATGACAGATGCACCTTCTGCTCCACTCTGGTGGACAGGATCGTTCCCGGCCGCATCCGCGACGCTGCAGAGGTGGCCCGGCTTGAGAAGGAACATGGCTACGAAGATCCCCTGCTGGTGGTGGGAGAAGTATTCGGCGTATGGAACATTGAAGGTCCGGCCTGGCTGGAGGAAAAGCTTCCCTTTAAGAAAGCCGGCGTGAACTGCCCTGTTGTGCCGGATGTAACACCTTACAAGAAGAGAAAGGTCCGCATCCTGAACGGTGCTCATACGGGCTTTGTGCTGGGAGCTTACCTGGCAGGCTTTGATATCGTGCGCGACTGCATGGAGAACGAGACCGTGCTGGGCTACATGAACAAGATGCTCTATGAGGAGGTCATCCCCACCCTTCCTCTGGATAAGGATGATCTTATGTCCTTTGCCGCGGCGGTGCAGGACAGATTCAACAATCCTTTCGTAAACCACGAGCTTCTGACCATTTCCCTGAACTCCACGGCCAAGTGGAAGGCAAGGAATTTCCCCAGCTTCGAGGAATATACCGAGAAGTACGGAAAGCTCCCTGTCTGCCTGACCACCAGCTTTGCAGCCTATATGGCCTTCTATTCCAGCGATATTCAGGAGCTGACGGAGGCCGGCCTGGTCTGCAGGAGACCCGCGGGAAATACCTATACCATCTCCGACGACAGATGGGTGCTGGAATTCTACTATGACCACAGAAACGACGATGCGGCAGCCCTGACTCACGCGGTCATGACAAACGAAAAGATGTGGGGCCAGGATCTGACCAAGATCCCCGGCTTTGAGGCCGAAGCGGTCCGCATCCTGAACGTGATCCGCACCGAAGGCGCCCTGAAGGCCTATGCGGACTGCCTGTAAGGAAGACGGAACGGCCTGCGGAGAGGATCCGGACTTGTTTTGAGAGACACGCAGCCTGCGTGATGATCGATGCGTATCCTTAAGGAGGGCTGCAGTTTCCCGGACAGCTGCGAATAAGCCATTTGAGCTGCATGAAACAGAATCGGCATCGCATTCGGAAAAAAATGCGATGCCGATTTTTGGCTGCAGAAGGCGGAGGAGGCCCTGCTGAGCCCTGGAGACGGGGCAGCCTTCCGGACGCAGGCAGGTAGAGACCGTCGGAACCGGAGCTGATCTGCAATAAAAGGAGGAGACGATGGACCAGGCAAATCATCGGAATACAGAAAACCCGGTCACGGGTTTTTGCGGCGGCTGCCGCAGCAACTGCCCTTTATCCAGTCCCAACTGCCCCACCGGCATGGAGAGGGCGGGCTGGAGCATGGAGGAAATTGAAAAGGCCATGGCCGAACGCGCGGTGCCTATAAAGAAAAGACCCGGAGGAAATGAAAGCGTGCAAGGCAGGGGCCCGGGCCGCAGACAGGGGCAGTTTCCGAAACAGTTCCCTTACAATTTGAATGGAGCCTTATGCGAAAATGATGTATGACAGAATATACGGGGAAACATGACGGGACCGGCGATCTGCTTTAAAGATCGCCGGTCCCGTTTTTCTGCGGGCGTCAGGAAATTCCATACCCCGGATTTCGTGTTATGATTAGGGGTACGTATGGGCAATCGTTAAAAGGTGAACCCGCCTCACAGCAGAAGGTTCATTTTGAACCTGTCTTATGGGAAGGGGTTCCTTTTGAACCCGGTGCAGGGTTCCTTGTTAAAAGGTACTCCAAAATCAATGTAAAGTGCGGTAGAAAAAAGCCGCCCGTTTTACTACTTTTCTACTACTGGGGTGTAATGAAATGCACGGACCTGCCCGCGCTGCCCTTTTCGCACAGTCCGGCCCGAATTATGTGCCTTCGGAGAATGGCGCAGAAACGACCAGAACAGGCCATAAACTGGCATTTCGTGAAGGAGTTTTATTGGTTAAGATACCTTTTCGTGTGCCACGGCAGCATCTGACTAAATGGTCAAAAAACCAGTATTTATGCGGGATTGCGGCTACCGGGGCAGGACTTTTATCAACGTTTTATCAACATTAGGATTGGGAGCTTTTCGATGCGACAAATAACAGAATATATCTTAGTGAAGCCTGGCGCTTA
>CAMOGQ010000112.1 GCA_946614165.1 uncultured Lachnospiraceae bacterium | reverse complement strand
ACAAGATCGACATCAAGTCCGAGACCCAGGCCAAGGATGCCCCCGGCTTCCGTTATGAGGACTATCTCATGGACGATGACGACGAAGAGTACGAAGACGAGTATGACGAGGAAGCTTACGACGAGGAAGAGGGCGATGCCGATTCCTATGAGGAAGCTCCCGAAGAATAAGACAGAGGACAGAAATGCCTAAGAAAATACCCATGCGGCAGTGTGTCGGATGCGGAGAGATGAAGGAAAAGAAGTCTCTGATCCGCATTATCCGGACACCCGAGGGCCGGATCATCCTGGACAGGACAGGAAGAGCCAACGGCCGGGGCGCCTATATCTGCGACGATCCCGCCTGTCTGGCGGCTGCCCGCAAAAAGAAATCCCTGAACAGAGCTTTCAAGATGCAGGTATCCGAGGAGATCTGGGAAGAACTGACCCTGAGCATTGAAAAATAAAAATGCAGAAAGGGAATGAATGCAGGATAAAATATATTCCATGCTGGGACTGGCGGCCAAGGCCGGCAAGGTGACCAGCGGAGGATTCCTGACCGAAAAGGCTGTCAAGGAGCACAGGGCAAAGCTCGTGATCATTGCGGCCGATGCCAGTGCAGGCAGCACTGACACGATCAGAAATAAATGTGACTATTATAAAGTTCCCTGCCGTATTTACGGCCTGAAGGAAAATCTGGGGAATGCCATAGGCAAGGAGGACAGGACCTGCGCAGCAGTCCTGGACCAGGGATTTGCCGCCAGCATCCTTAAGAAGATCGACGAGGCCGCGGAAACGCAGAAAGTAATTGAGGAGGAAGCATAGAAGTTGACCGAAGACAAGAACTTATCCAGAGAGGGCAATAGCGAGGATCCCGGTAAGAAGGCTGCAGCTGATGCCGCCAGAAAGAAACCGGCAGGAAAACCTGACGAATCCGCAGCGAAACCCAAAAAGAAAAAGAACATTATCATTGTGACCGGCGGCAACTCGGCTTCCAAGGGCGGACGTCAGGGAAACAGCAGAGGCAATTACAGCAGCGGCACAGGCAGATATGACAATGCGGGCGGCGGAAGAGACAGGGACGGAAAGCCCCGTCAGGCAAGAAGCGGCTCCCAGCCTGCCGGCAGAGACGGCGCAGGCCGCCCCGCTGCAGACAGAAAGCCCCGTCAGGGAAGCGGCCAGGACAGGAACCAGGCCAGTGCGGGCCGCAGGACCCAGGGAGGCTCCCTGGAGGCCCAGAGGCAGTACAGGCCCATCAGGCCTACCGTTGTTCCCACAGTGATGGAGGTGGATTTCCATAAAGAACCCGCTCCCGTAAAGGCAGAGCCCAGGCCCGAAGCCAAGGCCCCTGTCCAGGAAGCACCGGCTCCCGCTCCCGCACCGGCTCCCGTTTTGGAAGAACCCGCAGCAGCCAAGGCTCCCGCAGCGGAAGTGCCCGCACCTGCTCCCGCAGCAGAAGTGCAGGCACCTGCCCCTGTTCAGGAGGCCCCCGTCAGGGAAGAGCCTGTGCCGGCAGCCGCAGCAGAAGAGCCTGCTGCCGCTTCCGAAAAAGCGCCTGAAGCGGTTGAGCGCCAGAAAACAGAACGCCCCGCAGTGCGCGAGCCCCGTGAGGGCCGCCCCGCAGGCCGTGAAGGCTTTGGCCGAGGTGACCGCCCTGCCCGCGATGCGCGCCAGGGAGGAGACCGTCCCTTCGGCCGCGACGGCGCACCCCGCCAGGGAGACCGTCCCTTCGGCCGCGACGGCGCGCCCCGCCAGGGAGACCGTCCCTTCGGCCGCGACGGCGCACCCCGCCAGGGAGGAGACCGTCCCTTCGGCCGCGACGGCGCATCCCGCCAGGGCGCAGGCACCGGCTTTAACCGTGACAACCGCGACAGCCGTCAGACCAGAGGCGCCAGGCCCGGCCAGGGCCAGACAGGCGGATTCCGTCCGCAGGGCCAGGGCCAGAGCGGCGACAGACAGAGAGCGCCCTTCGGCCAGGGCCGTCCCGGAGCGCCTTCTTCCGACAGGACCGGCGCCGGACGCAGACCTGCAGGCGGCAGAAGCGCTGCACCTGCTGACGGCAGCTTCGTAAGAGATCCTGAGAAGCACCGCGACGAAAACAAGAGGAAGATGAACAAGGAGCGCGACAACCGCTCCAGAAAGGACCTGATCTATTCCGACGATAAGGAAAATCAGAAGAACAAGCCCGGCAGGTTCATCCGTCCCGAAAAGAAAGCAGAAGATAAGGTCGAAGAACAGATCAAGACCATTACCATTCCCGACAAGCTGTCCATCCGCGAACTGGCAGAGCGCATGCATCTGCAGCCCGCAGAGCTGATCAAGAAGCTCTTCCTTTCCGGCAAGGTCATGACAGTCAACTCCGAGGTCTCCTACGACGAGGCAGAGGCCATCGCCATGGATTACGATATCCTGTGCGAGAAGGAGGAAGTCGTGGACGTCATCGAGGAACTCCTCAAGGAAGACGAGGAAGAGGAAGAGACCATGATCACCAGACCTCCCGTGGTCTGCGTCATGGGCCATGTCGACCACGGCAAGACTTCCCTGCTGGACAAGATCCGGTCCACCAACGTGACCAGGGGCGAGGCCGGCGGCATCACCCAGGCCATCGGTGCCTATACCGTAAAGATCAACGGCCAGGTCATCACCTTCCTGGATACTCCCGGACATGAGGCCTTTACCGCCATGCGTATGAGGGGCGCAAGCTCCACCGATATCGCGGTCCTGGTGGTCGCCGCAGACGACGGCGTCATGCCTCAGACCATTGAAGCCATCAACCACGCCAAGGCTGCCGGCGTCGAGATCATCGTTGCGGTCAACAAGATCGACAAGCCCGACGCCAACGTGGAAAAGGTCAAGCAGGAAATGACCAACTACGAGCTGGTGGCCACCGACTGGGGCGGAAGCACGGAATTCGTTCCCGTATCCGCCAAGACCGGCGAAGGCATCGAAGACCTGCTGGAGACCATCCTGCTCACAGCCGAGATGCTGGAGCTCAAGGCCAATCCCGACCGTCTGGCCAGAGGCCTTGTTCTGGAAGCCAAGCTGGATAAGGGCCGCGGCCCCGTAGCCAACGTCCTGGTACAGAAGGGCACCCTGCATGTGGGCGACTTCATTTCCGCAGGCGCCTGCTCCGGCAAGGTCCGTGCCATGATCGACGACAAGGGCCGCCGGGTCAAGGAAGCAGGACCTTCCTATCCCGTGGAGATCCTGGGCCTGTCGGATGTTCCCAGTGCCGGCGAAGTATTCCTGGCCCATCCCGACAACGAGACGGCCAAGACCTACGCGGAAGCCTACAAGAACCAGCATAAGGAAGAGCTTCTGGAAGAGACCAGAATGCGCATGAACCTGGACGATCTGTTCAACCAGATGAAGGAAGGCACCCTCAAGGAGTTCGACCTGATCATCAAGGCGGACGTACAGGGTTCCGTGGAAGCTCTGAAGGCCAGCCTGCTGAAGCTTTCCAACGACGAAGTTATTGTCAAGGTCATCCACAGCGGCGTCGGCCAGATCACAGAATCCGACGTGCAGCTGGCCATCGCCTCCAACGCGGTCATCATCGGCTTCAATGTCAGGCCCGATGCCACAGCCAAATCCATGGCTGACCATGAAGGCGTGGATATCCGTCTCTATAAGGTCATCTACCAGGCTATCGATGCCATCGAGCTGGCCCTCAAGGGCATGCGGGCACCGGTCTACGAGGAAAGAGTCATCGGCCATGCCGAGGTACGCGCCCTCTTCAAGGCCTCCGCAGTGGGCAATATCGCCGGCTCCTATGTTCTGGACGGTATCGTGCGCAGCGGCTGCAGGGTAAGACTGAATCGCGGCGAGGAACTGATCTACGACGGAAGCCTGGCCTCCCTCAAGAGATTCAAGGACGATGTCAAGGAAGTCCGTGCAGGCTTCGAATGCGGTCTTGTCTTCAAGGATTTCGACAAGATGCAGGTGGGCGATGTCATGGAATGCTTTGACCTTGTTGAGGTACCCAGAGAATGAGAAAAAACAGTGTAAAGAACCGCAGGATCAACGACGAGGTCATGAAGGCCCTGTCGGAGATCATCCGCGGGGAGCTTAAAGATCCCAGGATCAGTCCCCTGACCAGCGTAGTGGCGGTCAACGTGGCCCCTGATCTGAAGACATGCAAGGCATGGATCAGCGTATACGGCGATGCCGATGCCGGCAGACGCACCATGGAGGGCATCCGGTCCGCTTCCGGCTTTATCCGGGGCGAACTGGCCCGCAGGGTCAATCTGCGCAATACGCCCGAGCTGACCTTCCTTTTCGACGACTCCATCGCCTACGGCGTGGCCATGTCCAGGAAGATCGATGAGGTTGCGGAACAGGACCGCCTTGCGAAAGAGCAGAGAGGAGAAGAAATCTCCGAATGAACATTCTTGAAACCGTCCGCGGCAGGCAGACCATCGCCGTCAGCGGACATATAGGCCCGGACGGGGACTGCGTAGGTTCCTGTCTGGGTATGGCTCTGTATCTGAGGAAGAACCTGCCCCAGGCACAGGTGGACGTCTATCTGGGAGATTTTTCCGATGCCCTCCGCCGCAACATTCCCGGTACGGAGACCGTAATCTATGACTATAAGCCCAGAGCCGAAAGGTACGACGCCTTCATTGCCATGGACTGCGGCAGAGAGCGTCTGGGAGACGCCCAGGACATGTTCGACAAAGCGGGCCTTACCGTCAATATCGACCATCATGTGTCCAATCCCGGCACCGGCATGATCAATTTCGTGGACGGAAACGCCTCCAGCGCCTGTGAAATGGCCTATCTGACCATGGATCCGGACCTGGTGGACAGGGAGATCGCCCAGGCCCTTTACGTGGGCATGGTGACCGACACGGGGGTCTTCCGCTATTCCAACACCTCCGAAAGGACCATGCAGACAGCAGGGCGCCTTATGACCTACGGCTTTGATTATCCGGCCATCGTCAGGGAGGTCTTTTATGAAAAGACCTTTACCCAGCAGAAGGTCCTGGGGATCGCTCTGGAAAGAGCCCGCAGCGAGTGCGGCGGCCTGGTCATCGCTTCCCTTCTGGACTGGAAGACCCAGCACAGCCTGGGCGCCGCCAAGAAGGATATCGACGGCATCTCCGCCCAGCTGGCCCTGACGGAGGGCGCGGACTGCGCCATTCTTCTCTATGCCACGGCCACCGGCGAGTGGAAGGGGAGCCTGAGGTCCAACCGGTATGTGGACGTTGCCGCCATCTGCCAGAATTTCAAAGGCGGGGGCCATGTGAGAGCCGCCGGCTGTACCATGTACGGGGACGGCGAAAAGGCCCTGGAAAAGCTGATCGGAGCTGCCGGAGACCAGCTCAGGGAGCAGGGACTATGCTGAACGGAATGCTGAATGTATACAAGGAGGCAGGCTATACCTCCAGTGATGTCGTGGCAAAGCTGCGCGGCATTCTTCATATGCGCAAGATCGGTCATACAGGAACGCTCGATCCCATGGCGGAGGGAGTGCTTCCTGTATGTTTGGGTAACGGGACAAAGCTGGCCTCCATGATCGAGGACAGGGACAAGGAATACCGGGCCGTCATGCGGCTTGGCGTCTCCACCGATACACAGGATATGACGGGACAGGTCCTGGAGGAGGCTCCGGAGAAACTTCTTTCCTCCATCACCCCCGATATGATCAGGGAGGCCTGCGCCTCCTTTATCGGAGACTACGACCAGATCCCGCCCATGTATTCCGCCATCAAGGTGCAGGGCAAAAAGCTCTACGAGCTGGCCAGGGCCGGAAAGACCGTGGAGAGAAAGGCCAGAAGGGTAAGGATCCTGGACCTGGAAGTGGAAAAGATCG
The DNA here is from genome assembly GCA_946614165.1 of uncultured Lachnospiraceae bacterium. Classification (GTDB taxonomy): domain Bacteria; phylum Bacillota; class Clostridia; order Lachnospirales; family Lachnospiraceae; genus CAG-791. Next base: position 4,702 of record CAMOGQ010000112.1, on the reverse strand, counting down.
AAATGCCCCTGGTGACTTTCAGGGTGGTCTGTTCCAAGGGGACCTATATCCGGACCCTCTGCGAGGACGCCGGAAGAAAGCTGGGCTGCCCCGCCGCCATGGAGTCTCTGATCAGGACCAGAGTGGGGAACTTTTCCCTGGAGGACGCCAGAACGCTTGCCCAGGTGGAGGAGGCCGTAAAGAAGGCCCCCGGCGGAGCGGCAGACATTGTCAGGACCGTGGAGTCCTTCTTTTCGGAGGCTCCTTACATCCGGGTCAATGAGGAAAACTTCCGCTATTTAAGGAACGGCAATCCTCTTTACCGGAACCAGCTCCTGCCCGAATACGCTTCCCTCAGGCCGTCTCAGGAAGGGCAGTACAGGGTCTGCGACCACGAGGGGAATTTCTACGGCATCTACTGCTGGAGCCGGGAGGACAAGCGCTACAATCCTGTCAGGATGTTCATTCCCCAGGATTAGGAAAGGACCGAAATGCAGATTTTTACGGATGTGACAGATTTTTACAGCGTGCAGGACACGGCGGTGGCCATCGGCAAATTCGACGGCGTCCACCGGGGACACAGGCTGATCCTGGAAGACCTGGCAAGGCAGAAAGAGGACGGCCTTAAGTCCTGCGTTTTTACCTTCGATCCCTCACCCGAGATCTTCTTCGGTCTGGGCAACGGAAAGGAACTGTCCACGAAGGAAGAAAAAAGACGCCTGTTCAAGGAATACGGGGTGGATATCCTGGTGGAATTTCCCTTTACCGAGGAAACGGCCGCCACGGAGCCGGAAGACTTCGTCAGGGATATCCTTTTAAAGCAGCTCCACGCCTCCTATGTGGCGGCAGGGCCCGATCTTTCCTTCGGACGGAAAGGAAAGGGCAACTTCGTGCTGCTGCAGGAGCTGGCAAGGCACTATCATTTCGATACCAGGATGATCGTCAAGCTGAACTATGAGGGCACCCCCATCAGCTCCACCCTGATCCGCAGGATGATCTCGGAGGGCCGGATGGAGGACGCGGCGGCCTGCCTGGGCTATCCCTACAGGATCCTGGACGACGTCTCCCACGGAAGCAGGATCGGCAGCAGCTCTCTGGGGATTCCCACCATCAACCAGATCCCGCCCGCCATCAAGCTCCTTCCTCCCTTCGGAGTCTACTATTCGGAAGTGATCGTTCGGGGAAAGACCTATAAGGGCATGACCAATATCGGGGTAAAGCCCACCGTTTCCGATAAGGGAGAAGCTGTGGCAGAGACCTTCCTTTATGATTTCGAAGGCTCCCTCTACGGGGAAAGGGCAGAAGTCAGGCTCCTCAGCTTTAAAAGGCCCGAGCAGAAATTCTCCGGTCTGGATCAGCTGAAGGCCCAGATGGAAAAGGATATAGAGGGCGGCCGGATCTATCACGGCCTTGCATGAAACCGGACTCCCGGATCGGAAAAGTCCGGAAAACCATGAGAAAATTGGAAAATCGGGCCTTTTCGTTATTTACATTGTAAGGGGCCTGTGATACAATATCTTGCGTTATGCGAATACCGTCACTCGGGACAAGGAATTCTCGACCTTTCCTTAGTGGCAGGCGAATGAGCCGCAAAAAAGCGGCAGAAGGAGAAAAACATGATTTCCAAAGAGACAAAGGCAGAAGTAATCAAAGAGTACGGCAGATTTGAAGGCGACACCGGTTCACCGGAAGTCCAGATCGCTATCCTGACCTACAGGATCAGAGAGCTGACCGATCACATCAAGAAGAACCCCAAGGATCACCACTCCGGCAGAGGCCTGCTGAGACTGGTCGGCCAGAGAAGAGGCCTTCTTGACTACTACAAGAGAAACGATATCGAAGGCTATCGTGCTCTGATCAAGAAGCTCGGCATCAGAAAATAATTTTTGGATTGCTTTGTCAGCATATGGGGGACGGCATAGACCGGTTTTGTCGGTTTATGCCGTCTTTCAGCATATGCACCATGGAAGACAAAAAAGGTCTCTGCCATCCGGTAGAGCCCTGTAAGAAGAAGTGAAAGAAGAAGAGAAGAAGAAGGAGAAAAACATGTACAAAACTTACTCAATGGAACTTGCCGGCCGTACACTCACCATGGATGTCGGCAGAGTCGGCAAACAGGCCGGCGGCTGTGTCCTGATCCACTACGCTGACACCACACTGCTCTGCACAGCCACCACTTCCGCGGCTCCCAGGGACGGAATCGATTTCTTCCCCCTGAGCGTGGAATACAGCGAGAAGTATTACGCTGTAGGCAAGATTCCCGGAGGGTTCAATAAGAGAGAAGGCAAGCCCAGCGAAAACGCCATCCTCACAAGCCGCGTCATCGACAGGCCCATGCGTCCTCTGTTCCCCAAGGATTACCGCAATGACACCACTCTTGAGTGCATGGTCATGAGCGTGGATCCCACCTGCAGACCCGAACTGGTAGCCATGATCGGCGCTTCCGCCGCGGCTTCCATTTCCGATATTCCTTTCGACGGTCCCTGCGCAGCCACACAGATCGGCCTTGTAAATGGCCAGATGATCATCAACCCTTCCCAGGAAGAGTGGGATAACGGCGACCTCAAGCTGACCGTTGCCTCCACTGCAGAAAAGGTCATCATGATCGAAGCAGGCGCAAAGGAAGTCCCCGAAGCTGACATGATCCGCTACATCTATGAAGCGGACAAGGTCAACAAGGAGATCATCGCCCTCATCAACCAGATGGTGGAAGAAGTTGGCAAGCCCAAGAGAGAATATGTCTCCTGCGCTATCCCCGAAGAACTGTTTACCGCCATCAAGGAGATCGTTCCTCCCGCAGAGATGGAAGAAGCTGTCTTCACAGATGACAAGCAGACCAGAGAGAACAACGTGGCAGCCGTGACCGAGAGACTGAAGGAAGCCTTCGCCGACAAGGAAGAATGGCTTGCAGTCCTGGGCGAGGCTGTTTACCAGTACGAGAAGAAGACTGTCCGCAAGATGATCCTCAAGGACCACAAGAGACCCGACGGCCGTGCCCTGAACCAGATCCGTCCTCTTGCAGCGGAAATCGATATCATTCCCCGTGTACACGGCTCCGCCATGTTCACCCGCGGACAGACCCAGATCTGCAACATCGTTACTCTGGCCCCCCTGTCCGAAGCCCAGCGCGTTGAGGGCCTTGACCCCAACATCACCGAGAAGCGCTATGTGCATCAGTACAACTTCCCGGCTTACTCTGTAGGTGAGACCAAGGTCTCCAGAGGTCCCGGCCGCCGCGAGATCGGCCACGGCGCTCTGGCTGAGAGAGCTCTGCTCCCTGTCCTTCCTTCCATCGAGGAGTTCCCTTATGCGATCCGTTCCGTATCCGAGACCTTCGAATCCAACGGTTCCACTTCCATGGCTTCCACATGCTCTTCCTGCATGGCTCTGATGGCGGCAGGCGTTCCCATCAAGAAGCAGGTCGCCGGCATTTCCTGCGGTCTGGTCACAGGCGACACCGATGACGATTTCGTTCTGCTGACAGATATCCAGGGTCTGGAAGACTTCTTCGGCGATATGGACTTCAAGGTAACAGGTACCCACGACGGTATCACAGCCATCCAGATGGATATCAAGATCCACGGCCTGACCAGAGAAATCGTGGAAGGCGCCATCGGCCGCTGCAAGGAAGCCCGTGAGTTCATCATGGCCGAGTGCATGACACCCGTCATCGCTGAGCCCAGACCGGACGTATCCAAGTACGCTCCCAGGATCAACTTCATGCAGATCGATCCCGAGAAGATCGGTGACGTGGTGGGCCAGAGAGGCAAGACCATCAACGAGATCATCAAGAGGACCGGCGTTGCTATCGATATCGATGACGACGGCAAGATCTCCATCTGCGGCAACGATGCCAAGGGCATGGCTGACGCTCAGAAGATGATCGAGATCATCACCTCCGAGTTCGAAGAGGGCATGGTCCTGGAAGGCACAGTCGTTTCCATCAAGGAATTCGGCGCTTTCGTGGAATTCGCTCCCGGCAAGGAAGGCATGGTCCACATCTCCAAGATCGCAAACCGCCGCATCGAGCATGTGGAGGACGTTCTGACCCTGGGCGACAAGGTCACCGTAGTCTGCCTTGGCAAGGACAGAATGGGAAGGCTTTCCTTCTCCATGAAGGACGTCAAGAACTACAAGAAGGGCAGCAAGTAATACGAAGTAATTTCCCGTAAATACAGAGTATAAATATATGGTACCCGGCAGGCCGGTGCTGGACATCCAGCATCGGCTTTTGCTTCACCATCGCATAAAGAGGTATTCATGGCTAATAAGATCGCCGAAGAAATAGCAAGAAGACGTACATTCGCAATCATATCCCACCCTGATGCCGGCAAGACTACCCTGACGGAAAAATTCCTTCTTTACGGAGGTGCCATCAACCTGGCCGGCTCCGTCAAGGGCAAGGCCACTGCCAGACATGCCGTTTCCGACTGGATGGAGATCGAGAAGCAGAGAGGTATCTCTGTCACCAGCTCGGTCCTGCAGTTCGAATACGGCGGATGCTGCATCAACATCCTGGATACCCCCGGCCACCAGGATTTCTCGGAGGATACCTACCGGACTCTGATGGCGGCGGACTCCGCTGTCATGGTCATTGACGGCGCCAAGGGCGTAGAGCCCCAGACCAAGAAGCTCTTCAAGGTCTGCACCATGCGCCACATCCCTATCTTTACCTTTATCAACAAGATGGACAGAGACGCCCTGGATACCTTCGATCTTCTGG
>CAMOGQ010000111.1 GCA_946614165.1 uncultured Lachnospiraceae bacterium | reverse complement strand
TCCTGAAAGGACTGAGGCTGATCAACCGGGCTTACAGAGAGGATATTGTCATCTCCTCTGCAAGCCCCATCCATTCAGAAGGAATGGGTGGGGTGATTGACTGATATCACCTGCAAAGGGGAAGATATGTCACTCGTCCCTGTTATCCTTGTCATCTTCATCACTGTCCTCATTCCTGTGACTCAGTACAAGACCCATGCACATACCCACTGAAAGTCCGATCGGCATCCACAGTCCGATGTTATTTGATACTGATCCGATCGCTGTTCCGATTGACAGGCCGATACACATGCCAATCGCCATTCCGTAAGAACTACTGTTATTCTTCTTATTGCCGTACATATAATACCTCCACAAATTGATAAGACGGCATCTCTGCGTACGATAATTTATGTAATAAAATGCTGTCACTGTCCGAACTGAGTATTACCTCTTTCATGTTCTTACCCGCGAATTTCTTCCGCCTCGTTTTTCATATGTTCTACTAAACCGGCAAACTGTTTTATCCACGGGATCACAATATCACGATCCGCATCATAAGGCAGTTTCGTTAAAACATTTTCGTTTTGAGCTTCTGCAATCACGAGGAGAAGAAACCCGGCATCATCCGCCAAAGTCTCGTCCCGCCAGGGCATTTCCGTTATATCAAATCCAGCTGTTCCCGGAGCAATATCATTGATATCTTTCTGGTCTTTCAGAAAGGACAGCAGTTTCTCCTGATGCTCCGTCTTTTCAAAAGTGTCTGCTGCTGTGATCAAAAGATCAAGGAAACAGTCAGTTCCCTGATTGGACATAACGATCCATTCGCTATTCGGTGCCAGTTCATTCAGCCGTATGATATTGCTCATAGCTCCTCCGAAGACTCCGATTGGTTAATCCAACTTCCGATCGGGCGTTAATGCTTAAGACGTTTACAGGCAGCGTAGATTCCATAACCTACAGCTGCTCCGAGCGTATTCAGGATCAAGTCATCAATATCTGAGGCTCTGGAAGGAAAAGGCAGCTGCAGGATCTCTATGCACAGTGAAATAAAGGCACCGGCTGCGGCTGCTTTCCAGAAACGGTCCAGCTGTCTGTATACAATGGGCAGCAAAATACCGCTTGGAATGAACATGACCGAATTGCCGGCAACGTTCCAGATAATATCCCTTGTACTGTCATATTCCAGAAGGTGAACCAGGGGGACCAGATTCAGACGAAGGGGAAACGATGATGCAGCCTCAAAAACAAGCGGCTGCACATGCCCGTCAGCCAGCTCTCTCGGAAAGAACACAAACCGGATGATGACTGCCAGATTGAAATACATCAGAGCCAGAACCGCTTCCCGTTTCCAGTCTATTCTTTTTTGTCTGGTCCAGATGCATATCCTTACGAGCATCCAGACAGCCGTAAAGGTCAATTCTGCTGAGAAGAAAGATATTTCAAACATACTGCCTCCTGAACAAAAGGGAAATGAACTGGCCTGAAAGACTGAAGTGCCTCCTGACCGTCAAATCAGGCAGAAAGGCTTAACCTGATCAGAATTTCTGCCCCTCTTCTTTTTACAGGGCATGACAGCCGGATACCTTAATGACCTGCCGTGTATATCCACCCGATTCCAGGCATCACGTCTGCTCACTTCGTCAAAATCAGTCTGCCTACGAGCCTGCCATTCCATTTGGGTGGCGGGCAGACTCTGTGTATGCTGAACCGCAATAATGTGTTTCATCGTTTGTATGATCCTGTATATTCCTGCAGGCTGGAATTTAGCGTATTATTTCCATGTAAACATGTTCAGGCGTCCGGTCATATTCCCGAAAGCCGCACTTCTTATAGACATGGATCGCTCTGGCGTTATTGGGACTTGTCCGCAGGAAGATTCTCTTTAGTCCCAGCTTCCTCATGGCGTACTCTGTAAATGCATGGACAGCCTCGGTTCCCAATCCCCTGTTCTGCATTTTTGCAGTAATTCCGATTCCCAGTTCTCCCTCAGTATCCTTCAGATGCATCAGTTCTATGTTTCCAATAAATCTATTGCCTGGCTTTTCGAGCATGGAAAAGACAAATGCTTTTTCTTCCAGCTTCTTTTTTACCCATCTGAGTTCCTGTTCTTCCGTATATGATTTTGCCCGGCCGCCGGTAAACATGGTGAAGTTCTTCTCATCATTGACCATGGCAAGGTAATCGTTTACCAGGAGTTCTGAAACCTCCACAAAGCATATGTTGTCCGATTCAAAAATCTGTTTCATCCTTACCTCACAAAAATGCAGATAATGACCATGAATCGATCAGTCTGTTGACGAAACCAGCATCACTGCAAATCTTTTCATGCTCCTGTCATAGACGCTCCAGCAGCTGGCGCCGTACCATTCATGCCCGTCATCAAAATAATCCGACCAGTCTGTCGTCCATTCATATATTTCAATTTCTCCCGCGCCTCCCGGAAACAGAACCCGGTTCACTTTTTCAAAATCCTCCGGTCTGTTTTTTCTGCCGTACACCGGTTCCATCAACGCATACCAGTACGGGACGGAAGTTCCAATATTATCGTCATTGGGCCACCATCCGGCATCGTAGTGTCTATTGCCATAATAATCAGTCTTCACGATATTCGGGCAGTACAAAAATTCCCGGGGATCCATAAGCACCGCCTGTGCCTTACCGATATCATAGGTCAAAGGATACAGCTCACAGGCAGTTCTGCCGCTTTGTGCTCTGCCGGCTTCTTCGTCATGCTCAATGCTTTTTTCAAGCAGCCGGTCAAAAACGAAGCGCAGAGCTTCCCTATGAGAATTTTTTCCTTCATAGGGCCTGTCATCAGATATAAGATAATATCTGACCTCACCTACATAATGATTTTCACTGTCGGTATCATACTTTTTTATCAGATCATAAAAAGCATCATTTGTTATTTCGCGCATTGCACCAGCCTTTAAATCAGAGTTTACCTTATTTTTTTATTTCCCGCCGCGTCAAGGAAAACGTATTCTGCCGGAATCGGTGAAACATAGAAGGAGTAAGGGATACTTTCATCCGGTATGACTTCCCTTGTCATTTCACCGTCCTCGGACGTTATCTGCACGGCTGCTGCTTTGGGATTGTTGATCAGAAAAACGTATCCTCCCTTCCAGATTACCGCCGCGGTATCCGTACACCTTTCTGTGATCGGTTTATAGGTATGAATGAAGGTAAAGTCATCACCACTGCCTTTTATTTCGATCTCCAGGGGCAGATATTAGTGTTCCTGGCTGTCATTGCCGGCGATGAACCATGCAATGGCTCTGTTATCTATTCTGTACATTCCTGCATACTGCAATTCTGCGTTACCCGAATAGGAAACAGGAATTTCCTTTTCAGCCTTCTCCTTCAGTTCATCTATTCCATGGATGGAAGTCCTGCACCCCGCAAGTCCCAGGCACAGAATAAAAACAGAAATATCCTTAAAGCTCTCATAAACACTTCCTCCTCAGATGATTTCTTCTGTCAGCGGTCTGAACAGCATGAATTTACCGCTCCGCTTTTAAAAGAGCATACCAGCAGGCGTCACAGATACCCTGATTGTTCCTGTCGGAGCTTCGCAAGGTACCCTCATATTTCATTCCGCATTTTTTCATGACCATACCGGAGTGTGGATTTCTTGAATCATGCCGGCATTCGATCCGATTGGCTCCGACCCTGTCGAAGAAGAAGTCCAACACAGCTCTGAGCGCCTCAGAAGTGATTCCCTGATGCCACCAGTCTCTTCCGATACAGTAGCCGATATGAACCTTGGAAACATCGTCATTCATATCTACAGCACTGATACTTCCGATCGGATCGTTTCCTTGATCTTTTAAAACAATCGCCCACTGGTAATAGTTTTCCCTCACGTAGGACGAGGTCCAATCCTCCAATACTGCTTTACTTACTTCAGGTCCGGCATGTGCCGGCCAGGTCAGATATCTGGTAACCTCAGGATCCGAAGCCCAGTTTCTGAACATAGCCTGAGCATCGCTGACCGAAAATCTCCTTAAAACCAGTCTTTCCGTCTCAATGTACTGTGTTCCGCAGTGGTTCATGGTCTTTTCCCTACTCATCCTTATCTTACATTAACATCAGGCTGCAGTTCATGAGTGCGCCCCGGAAAGATACTTTTCGATCACAGGACGTATTGGCGGAGATATTTCAGAAATCTCTATTTCGCCAGCTGAAAAGAACCGAAGCTCTTCCATTTCGCCGTCCATGGATTTCGGTTCTCCCTGCCAGTTTCTGCAAATGAATACGATTTCAAAATTGGAGACTTCATCCCCGTTGGGATAAATGTAATGTGCTTCCGGGCCTGAATTGACGCAGAAATACTCCAGTTCTCCCGCAGTCAGTCCCATCTCCTCGAACAGTTCCCGTCTTGCGCAGTCTTCCACGTGTTCATCGATTTCCACCGCGCCCCCGGAATACCCCCACTTATGATTGTCCGACCGTTTCCCTAAAAGCAGACGACCGTCTCCGTCAATGCAGATGATGCTGGCAGCACACTGCATCACTGTCCTGTGACCCACAAGTTTTCTCATTTCAGCCATATATCCTGTCATGATGTTCCTCACTGAATTCCTAAGCTTAAGCTTTCATCCCCCTGTTTCCTGGCAATGACCCTGTACCATTCGATCCTGTCAGGATCCCGTTCAGGAATGCTGCAGGGAAAAGGCCGGATACAGATCTGACTGTAACCAAGGTCATTAAGCTTTTTCTCAACCATTCCAAGGTGAAAGGGATGATAGACCTCTTCAAAGATCTCTTTCTGAATGATCCTGTTTTCCCTTTCGAAGGTATACAGCAGATTGAAAGTGATCGTACCGTCTATGTTGTGATTCCAGACCTGTACCAGATTGACTCTCGTCCCGTTATGAAAGAATGGATTATATAGATAGAAGCGCTGCTTTTCCTTCTGTATTTTTTCCCAGTTTCTGGAATCAAAACAAAAGTATCCGCCTGGCCTGATATGAGCATCCATCTCTTCTACCGTTTTCAGCACATCTTTATTGGATACATATCCCAGAGCATTTCCCGTACTGGCCACACAGTCGAACTTCAGATCTCCCCAGCAGGACAGATCCCTGAAATCGCAGCACTCCAGTCTGACCGGTCTGTTCTTTTTCATGGCCTTTTCCCTGCATCTGGAAAGCATTTCCCTGCTCAGGTCAGACCCGAATATCTCTATGTTCAGCTCCTGCAGAGGGAGCGTCATGCTGCCGGTACCGATGCTGACATCCAGCAGCGTCTTGATTTTCCTCCTGCCCAGAAACTCTTTCCAGTCATTCCGGATGATTTCTGTTCTTTCTTTATTTTCCAGCAGATCATAGATCTCTGCTCTCTCATATACACTGCCCATGATGTTTGCTCCCTTACAAATACGGACCGGCGGCTTTGTCGTCACCGGTCAGCAGGTACACAGCTCTCCGCAGTCAGACTGGCTTTTCTGTATTAACGGCTTCCGGATCCTGCTGCAGAAGGCTGCTGATAAGGCTCAGATATTTTTTATCACACTCTTCAAACAGTTCTTCTCCCTCCATTAAATAAGCGGCCAGCAGATGCTCTTTTGCAGGCTGCTCATATCCCGTTTCATACAGGCACTCCCCATACCTCAGTCTGGTGAAGGGATTTCCATATTCTTCATACTCGACCATCAGTTTCCGGAAACACTCCAATGACATATCAAATTCCCTTAACCAGAAGTGACAGTCTCCCATGGCCGCGATCAGCCATACAGATGCTTCCCACTTCTGCTTCGGTTCAGGAATTATATCAAATGCCTTCCTATACTTTCTCAGTGCTTGGGAGAATCTGCCGTCATAAAACAGCTTTTCCCCCTCTTCACTGTATTCTTTGATTTTTTCATATACAGCAGAATCCAGATTCATTGTTTCCCTCATAAACCTGCATTAAGCAAAATCTCAGTTTAAACTTTCTTTTATAGAATCAGCCTGTCAGACTCATATCATTCAGTCTCCTGTGATATGAGGAAATCTCCCTTTCAGGAAATGTTTGTATTCGGGATGAGAAGCCGCTCCTTTATACTCATTCCTTATGATTTTTCCAATCCGTTCCCGCGCCTTTTCAGGAATCTCATCATATCTGAGGATCCTGACAGATCCCTCTGCTTCCGCCTCAAGAATCGCTTCATAGGCATCCGGGACATACTCCGCGCCGGAGACTTTGACCGGAATTCTGCTGGAGACTGCATCCGGTATCTGCAAAGCAGGGCCGCATTCTTCGACTGCTTCTGACATGTAGATCCAGCCAGATACTCCTTCATAGGTAAGTCTGAGCGCATCCGGATAGTATTCTTCCAGGCGCATTCGTCCGTCTTTGTCAAATCCGTACGGTCCCCACTTATGCCATCTGCCCTCGTGACAGAATCCTGTCTCTCTGCAGTACTTCTCCACCGCATTGCTCAGATACACAAGCACGTTTTCTCTTTTTCGAGAGAAATAAACAAGAGGAATACCGTGATTCGAAATACGAGGTTCCAGCAGCGTAAGCCCCTTTACCGGTGACGCATGGTAGAACATCCGATCCTCCCTGGGTCTTAAAGAATGACAGTCAGGCAGCCATGCAGATGAAAACCTGCTGTGCCTGCCTGACAATTCCTGGTATCAATTCTCTTTCCGGTTTTCTGCTTCACGTTTTTTCTGCCTCTGCAGCCGGTTGTTTTTTTCCGACTCAAAAATCTCTACGGCTGCATCTGTCAGTTCTTTAGGCCATACTCTGCCTCTTACTGAAGCCCTGGCCCAGGGGCAGAGTATACTGTAGTCATCATCAAATACAACGGTATAGGGAGGGCCGCAGCGGTCATCAACAGACATGTACAGATGCCTTCCGTTATACATTATTTCGATGGCATCTCCTTCTGACATGCTCTCATCTAGGAGGCCGAACTGCTTCGCAGTAAGCTCATACAGACTGTATGACTGTCCTCCGCCGTATTCGCCGAAGCAGCGTCCGCTTTCTTCATCGCGGGCCGCTCTCCACCCGCAGCCTGTTTTAAACTCCATCGGCTTTACCTCTTTATGCAGATTTTTCCTGTTCCTTATGTCAGAATACCCGAAATAAGCGGAATATCTCCTGTAAAGTTCACCCATTTTCTATGACAGACCTTAAATCAGTCGACTTCCCCTACTGTCAGAAACTCCCGGTCTTCAATACAGAACTTCTTCTGTTCCAGCTTTTCAGGCATGAGTCTGCTTATCATGAACTCATCCGTCAGGAGCACAAAATACTGCTTCTTTTCCTCATTGACCAGATAATACTGATGGTCCAGGCTGTTTACCGTTTTTCCCATTTCCTGTGTGCCGAAAAGGGGAATCCCGCCAAGCAGCAGAGCTGTCCATCCTATTACCTGATCGACAGCTGTTTCCGCCTTTGAATTTTTGATTCTGGTGACCGTAAGCCTGATGATCTTTGCGTCAGGATATTCTTCCCTGATGATTTTCTCTTTGATCCTGATCTTTTTCATCCTGGACAGCTTTCCCTGATCTCCATACCTGCCAAGGTCAATAGCCTTCTTTGTCACTGACAGGTCTATGGGATTCCCGTCATCCAGCAGATAGTCAACGCTGACATTCAGGATTCCGGCAAGCGCCTTCAGATTTTTCACGTCGGGCATTCCTCTGTCACTTTCCCATTTCGCAACGGCTGCTCTTGAGATAATCAGTTTCGAAGCCAGTTCTTCCTGTGTGTATCCGGCTTCAAGCCTTGCGTTTCTTAACTTTTCTCCAAACGTCATTTTTTCACCTCCATGCTTTTTAAGGCTTTTTTCGTTTCCTGCACCCAATATAGGCATCCGGGAAAGAATCCTGCAAGAAACGCTCTGAAGCACGGTTGTTACTCTCCGTAACAGCAAAAGAAATCTGCTTAAAACCGGAAAAACAGGGCCTGACAATATATCATAAGGTCTGATTATTATTCAGAGGCGCTTTCATTTATTCGAAACCGGCCTTTTACAGCCTTCCAGAATTTTCTCCACAAAATACGGATATCTCAGGAAGAAACCGTCTTTCATATACGGCAATTCGATATAGATGGTCTCATACCTTCTTGATAGCAGTATGTTCGCCTCCCCGGGCTCATACAGATATCCCACTTCCTGAAAATCTTTTTCTTTCAGCCCGGTCACGATCCTGGCAAAATCATCCGACCGCGGCCCTGCGTATCCAAGACCTACTAAAGATACCTCTTCTCCATCCAGTTCGAAGCGGAAGGCGTCTTCCGCGCCGCAGTCATATTCGACGTAGAATTCAAAAGTATGATCCAGCAGTTTCTTTCGTTTTTTTCTGCTGAATTCTCTGAAGGCCGCCCATTTTTCTGCGATTTCGGCCCTTTTTTTATCGGTCATCATCTGTATTCAGTACCTCCCGCTTCCCTGCTTATAACTGATTTTTATCCGAGCCGTGCGGACCGTCACAGAATATCTGTTTCAGCCTTTCCCCGTGCGAAGGGTCCGGGAAGGGTGCTTATGCCCCGGTGTTCTCCAAAATAATCCCTGTCAAAAACAATATCGCTGCCGTCAGGATTCTCAAATCGCTGTTCCGGTTCAAATGCCATGCCAAGGGTCTCAGTGGTTACAACTCCTACCCTGAAATCTTTCAAAAAGTCATAAATATCGGTCTTCAGTGTAAGCTTCCCGTCATTTTCTTTCAGATCGACTGTAACATCTCCGGTACGACAGACAAAACCGTTCTTCTCGTGCCTGCTGACAGAGGCTCCGTTAAAATAGGCATTCCCTCCGATCCATACAGGCAGGTGTCCGAAGTGATACGGCGTCAGAAGTCCCATATCAGGCTCCCTGTCCATCATGAAGCCCGAGATCCACTCTTCATAGGAGGGAAATATATCGAAGGGAGCCGTCCCGGCAGCCTGATGGTCTGCGGAGTCCGGACCGATGGACGCTTCGGTGACTGGGTATTTCTGAACGATGATGTTGTTGTATACCCTGTCGTCACCGTGCAGGATCGTCATAAAACCGGCGACCTCGGTCCTGTGGCGTATATGGTAAGGTGTGTAGCGGGGCTCCCTCTGGCCGTTGACAACTGAGTCTACGCCTGCGTTGATCAGACCGAAAGACCCGCAGATCAGGTTGTGTACGACCGCAAGGCCCTGGCTGGGCATTATAAGAGATGCCCTGGAGAGCATGATATTATTGTCGATCAGTGTCGGACCATGTCCAACTTCCACGAAAACGTCGTTGGAAAACATGGCTCCTCTGGCCGGTTCTCTTCCTTCCGGACGCTGGTTGTCGTGGAGAAGGTTCCCGGTAACTCTCGCTCCCTGGGCTTCCCAGTCCAGCCATATCCCCATAATGCAGTGATGGATATGATTGCGTCGGATGATCACGTCGATGGCAGCGTGCAGCTTGATCCCTGCCGTCTCCGCACCGCCCAGCTGCTGAGAGTTGCAGATATGGTGAATATGGCAGTCCTCGATGACAGAGAATACACCGCCCATGCGGCCTACAATGCCTGTCTGCTCACAATGATGAATATGGCAGCGGCGGACGATATGACTGCCGATCCTTTCCTTTGTCCAGCCGTGATACTGGCCACGGCATACGGCGTCCCTTTCCATCTGGGTAGGTGACTTTACATGCCTGGTGTAGAAATACATGTCGTTTTCCGGATCCCGGTATTTTCCCAGACTGATGCCGCAGCATCTGCTTCCCCATACGGCGCAGTCTTCGATGATCCATCCTTTTGACCAGTGGGGGCCGATCAGACCGTCCTGATAAGCGGCAGGGGGCGCCCATGTGGTGGCACCCTTGTTGATGTCAAAGCCTGACACAGTTATATAATTTATGCCGTTTTCCTCAGGCATAAAGCAGTTGCGCCTGACAAGTATTTCCACCTTCTGGGTATTCGGATCCAGGTCATGGAAATTGGCAAAAAGTACTGTCTCATCGCCGTCCTGCTCCGTATACCATTTCCATGTGGATTCTTCAGCGTTCCAGGCATACGGATCTGCAGCACCGCATATGCATTCCTCCAGGGTCACTGTCTCATACATCATCCGGTCGTTCAGAAACACGCTTCCGGTATGACGTACAGTCGGCGCAAAGTACCAGTCGCCGCAGACCATTGTGGTATAGGGATTGTATGTGCCGAAAATGCTGTTGTTTACCCGGTTTACCCAGGTATCCCCCGAGAAGCGTTTCCAGCCGGTCAGAAGCTCTGCGCCTGTGATCACAGCGCCAAGGGGCTGGGCCGAGCGGTACACAATACGGGCGTCCTCCCGGCCGGAATGTCTGGGCGTTACCTTTTCCCGGTAAATGCCCGGCGCAACAATGACTTCGTCGCCGGGCGATGCCACCTGCGCCGCGTCGTTGATATGCCTGAAGGGCATGGACCTGGAACCGTTCCCATCCCTGCCTGCATTCACATTCACGTAATAAATCATTGTCAGGACCTCCCTGTTACTGAAATATAAGCCTCTTACTGCTCCCCGGTAAAAGCAGAGCATGAAAGAAGTTTTGAAATCATTTTAAGCAGACGTGAAATCTCAGGTGTGCCCGCAGCTTTCGTAGGCGCCTTCTCTCCGTCCGCAGGATTTATCTGAATATGCCGCTTAGATCATTCTTTCTCAAAGATCATATTATTGACGCGTTCCATAATTCTGATTTTTGTAATTAATTATAAACCATATTTAATAAAGCACGAATTATAAGCA
>CAMOGQ010000110.1 GCA_946614165.1 uncultured Lachnospiraceae bacterium | reverse complement strand
CGGAGTTTGCAGAAAGGCTCTCCGTCAGCAGCATGATGAATAACCGCCAGTTCGATGAGATCGAGCGCCTTCATGAAGAGGGCAGGCTCTTTCGGATCGCCCCTTCCGCTCCGGTGGAGATCGGCCGGGTGGAAAAGGACGTGGAAAAGCTGGGAGATCTTTACTTCACGGGCTATACGGAATGCCTTGACCGGCTGGAGACCCTTAAGGAATATCTGGGCGCATAGCATGGAAGGAAAACCGCCTGCCGGGATTTATACCCTGCAGACGGTTTTTTTCTGTTCTCCGGAGGCGGAGGAGCATATAATCAGTGCAGAAGGCGGGAAAGGGCCGGGTGCCCGGGAAAAGCATGAGAACAGAGGGGAGGAAGAAATGGCGGATAAAGATAAAAGAAAAGAAGAGATCATTTCATCGGCGGAGCTGAAGGCAAAAAATGAACCGGTTCTGGATCAGAGGGCAGAGGATTTTTCCAGATATACCTTCTGGCAGTATACCCGGACCGACAGCATAAAATACATTCTCGGCGGCGGCTGTTTCTGGGTAAACAGCATCAGCGGTATGAACGACGTTTATGAATCCCGGCTGCATGAGGACCGGAAAGCGGATATTTTTGTGCAGAGCTTCTGCAACAGCGATACCGAAAAGATCCCCATGTCCTATCTGTACGGAGGCATCACCGGGAAGGGGGCCAGCATCGGTTTTACGCCGGACGTCATGCGGTCCTATATCCGGTCGATCCGTTATGTTACGGAGCTGACCGAAAAGACAGACGGCGGCAGGACCGTATTTGAGCCCGGGGAAAGGCTGGAGATCGGAAAAGACTTTGAGCTGCGGACCGGATGGGTCTTTTATACAAAATACAGGAGAGACGAATCGGGAAATGCGGACAGGAAGACCTATGCCAGAGTCTGCCACAGGAACACCTTTTACAATGTGGAGGATCCGGACGCCTTCTTTACGGACAATTATTTCATCAAGGATTATCCCTGGGAATACGAGAAGGAATTCAGGATCGTTCTGATCAACCTGACGGGAAGAGAAATAAAAAAGATCAGGATCGATCTTCCGGAGGAATTCCGGACAAAGAAGAACCGGAAGATCAAGGTCAGACTGGGTCCCGAGATCAGCTGTGAAGGAGAAAGTATCTCCGGCGAGACGGATTACGAAAGGTGTAGAAGGGAGATCCTGGAAAAGGCAGAAAGGAAAGACGGAGAAAGCTATCAGGTCAGCGTCCAGAAAAGCGGACTTGGGGTCCATATGGATCTTCTGTCAAGGAATCAGGAGGATCTGAATACCTACATCGGGCAGCATCCTGAGTATCTTTACGAAAAGACCCGGGAGAAGGCGGCGGACTCTCTGAAAAAAATCTGAGGCGGCATCCGGCTGCGGCTCTCCTTTCTGCGGATGCGAAATTTATTGACATGGTGTCAGAATGATGCTATTATAACTTTGACACAAAGTCAGAATACGGGGCGCGGCCCCGCCTTAAACACATATCCGCAGCAAAGGAGAATCAGAAATGGCAAAGAAAAATATCGGACCTGTACTGGCGCTTTATCCCTGCCCCGTGGTCGTAGTCGGAGCAATGGCGGGCGGAAAGCCCACATGGACCCTGGCGGCCCACGCCGGCATCATGGCCCACTCTCATCTGATGGTATCCCTGGTCCAGGCCCACTACATCAACAGGGGGATCCGGGAAAACAATAAACTGTCCGTAAACGTGGTAGACGCCTCCTGGCTGAAGGAAGCGGACCGCATGGGCATCGTCAGCGGCCTTAAGACCGATAAATCGGAGTGCTTTGCATGGACCATGGGAGAGAACGGCGCTCCCCTGATCAACGATGCAAAAGTATCCATCGAGTGCCAAGTGGACGGCAACTATGAGCTGGAGAATTTTGACAACTTTATCTGCAGGATCCTGGCCACCTATGCCGACGAATCCGTCCTGAACGATAAGGAAAAGATCGACTATCATACCTTCAAGCCGGTGCTCTTCGAATTCCCTACCTATGAGTATTTCCTGACAGGGGAAAAGGCCGGCGACTGCGCAAGAATGAATAAATAAAAAGGATCCCTGCCCGGGCGCAGGAAAATGTTTCCGGACGATCCTTAAGTAAAAGACATTTGAAACATTCACTTTAAAGAAGAGCCGGAGGGCGGTGCAGTGAAATATACACGACTTGGCAGCACGGACCTTGAAGTATCCCGCATCTGTATGGGCTGCATGGGCTTCGGGGATCCCTCCAGGGGCCAGCATACCTGGACCCTGGACGAGGAACGTTCCAGAGAGATCATCAAAAGAGGCCTGGACCTGGGCGTCAACTTCTTCGATACGGCCATAGCATACCAGAGCGGCACCAGCGAGCAGTATCTGGGGCGGGCGATCCGGGACTTTGCCGAAAGAGACCGGGTGGTCATCGCCACCAAGTTCCTGCCCAGGACTCAGGAGGAGATCGAAAAGGGCGTCAGCGGCCAGGAACATATCTCCCGCATGATCGATAACAGTCTGTCCAACCTGGGCATGGACCGGGTGGACCTTTATATTTACCATATGTGGGACTATAACACGCCTCTGTATGACATCATGGAAGGCCTGGACCGGGCGGTAAAGGCAGGAAAGACCAGATACATAGGCATTTCCAACTGCTTTGCCTGGCAGCTCTCCGAGGCCAACGCCCTGGCCGAAAGAGAGGGCTTTGCGAAGTTCGTCTCTGTCCAGGGCCACTACAATCTGATCTTCCGGGAGGAGGAGCGGGAGATGGTGCCTTACTGCAGGGAAAAGAACATAGCCCTCACCCCCTACAGCGCCCTGGCCGGCGGAAGGCTTGCCAGAAGGCCCGGGGAAGAGGGGACCAAAAGAGCGGCGGAAGATTCCTACGCCAGGTTCAAGTACGACGCTGCGGCAGATCTGGACAGGGAGATCATCTCCCGGACAGCAGAGCTTGCAGACAGGTACGGCGTTTCCATGACGGAGATATCCCTGGCCTGGCTGATCTCAAAAGTGACGTCCCCCGTGGTGGGAGCCACAAAGCTCTCTCACATCGAAGGGGCGGCAAAGGCGGTGGATCTTGCGCTGACAGAGGAAGACATGAATTACCTGGAAGAACCCTACAGGCCTCATCCTCTTTCCGGCGTCATGGCCCAGAACCGGCCCCAGGCAGCCCGGGAAAAGCACGTGTGGTCCGTGGGAGACCAGAAGATCGGCCGGGACTGAAAGGGAAAAAAGATTCCCTTCCATAAGGAGCAGAAAGGCGGAATAAATGAAAATCCTTGTTTTAATGGGAAGTCCAAATCGGAAGGGATCCACGTCCCTTCTGGTCAGTGAATTTATAAGGGGAGCCCGGGATGCGGGCCATCAGGCAGAGGTGATGGACGTCTGCCATATGAATATCCATCCCTGCACCGGCTGCGTCCGCTGCGGCTACGAAGGGCCCTGCGTGCTAAAGGACGACGTGGAAGAGATCCGGGCAGAGATCCTTTCTTCCGACATGATCGTCTTTGCCACCCCTCTTTATTATTACGGCATGAGCGCCCAGCTGAAGACGGTGATCGACCGCTTCTGCGCCTATAACAGCAGCCTTTCGGCAGGGCATCTGAAATCCGCCCTGCTGACCGTGGCCTGGAACAGCGACGACTGGACTTTCGAGGCCCTGGAGGCCCACTATAAGACCCTGGTGAGGTACATAGGTCTTAAGGATATGGGCATGGTCCTGGGATACGGCTGCGGAAGCCCCGCCATGACAAAAAGAAGCCCTTATCCGGCGGAGGCCTACGCTCTGGGAAGGGGGCTGAAGGCATGAAGAAGGTACTGATCCTGTCCGCCAGCCCCAGAAAGAATGGAAATTCCGACATCCTCTGCCATCAGTTCATGAAGGGAGCGGAGGAAGCCGGCCACGAGGCGGAGATCATATCCCTGTACGGGAAGAAGATCGGATTCTGCAGGGCCTGCTACGCCTGCTTCAGGACCGGCTCCTGCGTCCTTAAAGACGACATGGAAGAGATTCTGGATAAGATCCAGGCGGCAGACGTGCTGGTCATCGCCACCCCTGTCTATTTCCTTTCCATGAACGGCATGCTCAAGACCACCATAGACCGCTTCCTGCCCAGGTGGCAGGATCTGGGAGGCCATGATACCTACCTGATCATTACGGGCCACGACGGTAAGGAAGGCCTTGCCCTGGCGGGAGAGGAGCTGACCAGGATCTTCGAGAATCTGGGTGACCGGGTCAGCGGCATCATCTGGGGCGAAGGCGTCTGGCAGAAGGGCGAAGTGAAAGGCACAAAGGCCATGGACGAAGCCTACCGGGCAGGCCTTAATATTTAGACAGATTTCTGCAGAAGGCAGGAGGCCGCATATGAGGCCTCTGCCTTCTGTTTTTTATGCTCTTTTGTGCCCTTATCCTCCTTTTTCTGTTAGAATGGTCTGGAATACGCCGGTGCAGGAAAGAGCCGGCGGGCAGGAGGCAGAAGGATGATCAGAGTCATAAGTCAGGAAAGAGCCATGGAGATCCTTGCTGAGTACGACGCATGGATCGAAGAAGTGGGCACAAGATACCAGGTCCCTCCTGCCGCCGTAAAGGCCGTTCTTTATAAGGAGATGACCCAGACAGACCTTATGGACCCTCTGGCGGACCTGGCGGTATGGACCGGCCTGACTTCCAGAAAGGACAGTTCCACAGGTTACGGCCAGATCTTCGGCCGCACGGGCCTTCTGGCCGTAAACTACGCCCTGGACCAGGGCCTTGCCTCTTATGCCTCCCTGGGCATTGAAACGGACCATCGGCTGAGCGCTGATAATCCGGAGGATATCCGCCTGGTCTGGAAAAAGCTTAAGGACGACGAAAGGTTCAATATCGAGGTCTGTGCCATCAACCTTCGCCTGTGCGCCGTAGAGATGACGGGAAGGACGGATTTTTCCTCCTTTTCGGATGAGGAGACAAAGCTTGCCCTGACCAGGTACAATGCAAATGTCAGGCATGTGACGGCCTACGGGGAGGATGCTTTCCGCCTTATGCAGATGTTTTCGTCTCCTTCGCCATCTCTGTAAAAGATATTTAAATGAAGCAGCCGTTTTTTATTCCCGGAAGTATTTGACTAAGCGAAGCCCTTTTGCACGGGCCCTTGCAGTTTTCAATGAATAAGACCAGTCTTGACAGTATTCTTACAGGGAAGGAAGTGAGCAGGGGGGAAAAGATCCGCCTGGTAATGTCCCTCAGCCTTCCCGCGATCCTGGCCCAGCTGACCACGATCGCCATGTAGTATATTGACGCCGGTATGGTGGGGAGCCTGGGGGCGGCGGCAACGGCCTCCATCGGCCTGGTATCCTCCTCCACCTGGCTGATCGGAGGCTCCTGTATCGGCATAGCGGCCGGCTTTTATGTCCAGGCGGCCCAGCTGATCGGAGCCGGGCGGGAAAAAGAGGCGGAGGACGTGCTCCGCCAGGGCCTGAAGACGGCGGCCCTTTTTGGCATCCTGATCTCCCTGGTCTGTCTTTCCCTTTCGGGCAGGGTGCCTTACTGGCTGGGCGGGGAAGAGGCCATCCTTAAGGACTCCACGGCTTACTTCCGGATCTACTGCCTTTCCATCCCCTTTATCCTGCTGAGGCAGATATCCAATGGAATGATGCAGTCTACGGGAGACATGAAGACTCCCAGCTCCCTGTCGGCCCTCCTCTGTCTTTTGAACGTAATCCTGAACTTTCTGATGATCCTGCCCTCCAGGACCATATCCCTTATGGGAATGCAGATCTTTCTTCCCGGGGCAGGCCTTAAGGTGGTGGGAGCGGCCCTTGCCACGGCCCTGTCCGAGACCATCATTTCCCTGACGGCCCTGTATTTTCTCTCCTTCAGAAATAAAAAGATATCCCTGAAGAAGGGGGGAAGCTGGAAGTGGAAAAGGCAGACCCTTGCAAATGCGGTAAAGATCGCGGTGCCCCTTTCTCTGGACCAGATCTTCATGTGCAGCGCCTATGTGGCGGGAACGAAGATCGTGGCGGGCCTGGGCACCGTGGCGGTGGCGGCCCATTCCCTGGCCATCACGGCGGAAAGCCTCTGCTATATGCCGGGCTACGGCATCGGGGCAGCGGCCACGGCCATCATAGGCCAGACCATAGGAGCGGACAGGCGGGATCTGACAAAGAGCTTTTCCAGAGTCTCCGTCTATCTGGGCATGGCCATGATGGGCCTGACCGGGGTCATCATGTATTTTGCGGCTCCCTTTGTCTTTTCCATCCTGACAGTCAGCTCCGAGGCGGCGGCCCTGGGGACCAGAGTCCTTCGCATAGAACTGATCTCGGAGCCTTTATACGGGGCTTCCATCTGCTGCGCGGGGGTCTTTCGGGGAGCGGGAGATACCCTCCGGCCCAGTATCATGAATCTCTTCAGCATGTGGTGCGTCCGGATCGGCCTGGCCATGGTCCTGGTGCCCCGCATGGGACTGCCCGGCTTCTGGAGTGCCATGGCGGCGGAGCTCTGCTTCAGGGGGACCATCTTTCTGATCCGTCTCTACCGGGGCAGGTGGATGAAGAAGGCACTGGTATGACAGGAAGCGAAACTATATAATGGCAGGAGATAATATAAGAAAAAGGCCGGCAGGAGACCGGCTGAGAAAGAAAGCATTACAGGAGAAAAAAGAATGAGCAGCGAAAAGATTTCCGAAAAGCCCGAAATGAGCAGGGACAGGGTCATTATCAGGACCAGTATCATCGGAATTCTGGCAAACGTATTTCTGGCAGCCTTTAAGGCCGTCATAGGGATCCTGTCCAACTCCATCGCCGTTACCCTGGATGCCGTCAACAATCTGTCCGACGCCCTTTCCTCCATCATCACCATCGTGGGGACAAAGCTGGCGGGAAAGCTTCCCGACAAAAAGCATCCCCTGGGCTACGGGCGGATCGAGTACCTCAGCGCCATGATCGTATCCGGCATCGTTCTCTACGCCGGCATTACCTCCGCTGTGGAATCCGTCAAGAAGATCATTCATACGGAACTGCCGGACTACAATGCGGTTTCCCTGGTCATCATCGGGGCAGCGGTGCTGGTCAAGATCCTGCTGGGCCGCTATGTCAAAGGGCAGGGGGAAAAGGTCAATTCCGGATCTCTCGTGGCCTCCGGATCGGACGCCATGTCCGACGCTGCCCTTTCCGCCTCCGTTCTGGCATCCGCCGTCATCTTCAAGATCTCCGGCATCTCTCTGGAAGCCTTCGTGGGAGCCGTCATATCCGTTTTCATCATCAGGTCCGGCGTGGAAATGATGATGGAGACTTTAAACGAGATCCTGGGATCCAGGGCGGATAAGGAAGTGACGGATAAGATCAAAAAGATCCTGACGGAGGAAGAGGCTGTCAGAGGCGCCTACGATCTGATCACCCACAATTACGGGCCTGATAAGAACCTGGCCTCCGTCCATATCGAACTGCCGGACCATATGACCGTCAGCGAGGTGGACGGGCTCACCAGAAAGCTGGAAAAAAGAGTTTACAGGGAGACCGGCGTCATTCTGACCGCCGTGGGACTCTATTCCTATAATACGGGAGATTCCCGGGCCGCCAGGATCCAGAACGACGTACAGGAGAGAGTCCTGGCCCATGACTGGGCCCTTCAGCTGCATGGCTTCTATGTGGATACCGAAGCGAAGGATATGAGCTTTGATGTGGTCATGAGCTTTGACATTGATCCCAGGGAAGGGATGCAGATCATTTATGATGAAATAAAGAAGGCCTATCCGGAATACACCATTGATATGACCCCGGATGTGGATGCTTCCGTAACGGAATGACTGCCCGGAAAAGGGGACTGCTATTCCTGCTGCCGGGGACAGGGACCGTGACAGAATGGAAATAAGACTGACTTTGGGAGGTGCCGGTGAGTGCCGAAGATAAGAATGTTTTCCTCGCGGACCGTTTTCTGATGCAGACCGGTCAGGGAAAAGAACCTGATATGATCACCCAGGATCTGCGCTTTGGCCTGGAGGCCGGAAAAAAGAGGCTGCAAAGGAAGGGAGTGGCCCTGCGCGAGGCATATGATTTCGCAGACGATGCGGTGCGGGGCTCCGTGGCCCTGACCCCGGAGGATTCCCCCCGGCCCTTTCATGCCTGCCGGGCCTACCGTGAGACCAGAAGGATAAGGGAGTTTTCCCGCGGAGGGAAAAGGATGGCCCTGTGGGAGAGCCCCGCGACCTTTCATGCCCAGATCGTGGACCACAGGGGCAGGGAAGATTTTGCAGTAAGCTGCCCCGCCTGCGGAAGCCCCTCCCTGGCCTCCGGCCTGGAGAAGGGCTGCGCCTTCTGCGGGACCCGGTTTTCCGTAAACGGCCTCTATCCCCGGATCGCCTCCTGTTTCTTTGTGGAGGATGTGATCTGGCGGCCCGGCTTCGATCAGAGGCAGAAGAAGCGGTATAAGATCATTGCCGGAGTTCTGTTTCCGGCCATGTCCCTTCTGAGCCTTGTCATGCGGGGCTTTGGCCCCGACTACCCGGTCTGGCTGCAGATCCTGGGCCACTTGCTTACCGGCGCCTTTGCGGCAGCCATCCTGACCTTCGCTGTCTATATGATCGGAGCATATCTCATGATCGGCAAGCTCTTTGTCCTGGCCGGCAGCGTTCTTCCCATGCTGGGAACGGGCTCATCCCGCAAAAGGCTCGGGGAGAGGATGAGAAGGAGCGACCCGGATTTTTCGGTGGAGCTTTTTGAGGGAAAGCTGGTCTCCCTCCTCGGGGCGGTCCTTTACTCGGACGAGAGGGAAAACCTGAGCTTTTATCAGGGCAGGGACGACCTTTCCTGTTTCGACGACCTGGTCTGTTTTGACTACCGCGGCGGATTTAAACTGAGGGAAATGACGGTCCGGGAGGGCAGGATCCGGGTGCTGGTCAGCGTTTTTGCCGACAATGTCTATGCAGGGGAAAAGATCCGGAGAAAGAAGGAGAGGATCCTGGTCAGGATGGAGAGGGATGCAGGCGTCCGGACGGATGCGGGCTTTTCCTTCCACGCGGTCAGGTGCCCTTCCTGCGGCGCCTCTTTTAACGCGGTGTACGAGAGGAACTGCCCTTACTGCGGAAGCGCCTATGAAGCGGCCAGGGGAGACTGGGTGATCACGATGATCCGGAAAGAGTAGTACAAACAGAAAGGAATGGCCATGATCGGTATTCTGAAGAAACGTTTTCTTGAAAACATGTCCAGGCATCCGGACCTTTCCTGGGAAGAGGTTGAAGGACGGCTTGCGGGAAACGAGAGGGCTCTGGAGGCCCTTGAGCGGATGGAAGAGACCGGAGGGGAACCGGATACCATAGGCAGGGACGGGGAGACCGGAAAGCTGATCTTTCTGGACTGCTCGGCGGAGACCCCCGCGGGCCGCAGGAGCCTCTGCTACGACGACGAGGCCCTGAAAAAACGTAAAAAGAATCCTCCTTCGGGAAGCGCTCTTTCCATGGCCGGAGATATGGGCTGCAGCCTTCTTACGGAGGACCTCTACAGACGGCTGCAGGAAACGGGAAAGTTTGACCTTAAGACTTCCAGCTGGATCGGCACGCCGGAAGAGATCCGGAGCCTTGGCGGCGCTCTCTTTTGCGAAAGACGTTACGGGAGGGTGTTCATCTTCCATAACGGGGCTGATTCCTACTATTCGGTCAGGGGATGGAGAGGCTATATCCTGGTCTGATCCGGCCTGCAGTCCGCCGAAGGTGCTGCTGAGTGAGTTTAAACGGGGAAGGAAATGAATTTTTATGCAGAAAATATACAAAAAAGAGAATTCTTATCACTTCCTGGACGGGACCGCCCTCAAGCTTCTGGCCATGATCAGCATGATCTTCGACCATGTGGGAGACAATTTTTTTCCCGGTCAGACCTGGATGCGGATCATCGGCCGCATGGCCATGCCCATTTTTGCCTTCTGTCTGGCGGAGGGCTTTGCCCATACCCGGGACAGGGGAAAGTATCTGATGCGGATGGGCCTCTTTGCCCTGATCAGCGAGGTCCCCTTCGATCTGGTAACGGCCCGAAAAGTCCTGGAGTTTTCCCACCAGAACATCATGTTCACCTTCCTCTTTGCCCTTCTGGGACTTGCCTGCTTCGAAAAGCTGACAGAGAAAAAGACCCGGACGGGAGCTGCGGCCGGAGCCGCAGTGCTCATCGCATTCACCGGGGCATCCCTGGTCCTTGGCCTTGACTACAACATGCTGGGCACGGGCCTTGTGTTCATCTTTTATCTGCTTAGGAATAAAGCCCATATCCTCCGCTGCCTGGGAGGGGCCGTCTACCACGTCCTTCTGCGCAACATGGGGATCTACTGGTTCGGCCTTCTGGGCTTTCTCCCCATCCTCTGCTACAACGGAAAGAAGGGCAGGGGCCTGAAGCACTTATTCTACGTCTTCTATCCGGCCCACCTGCTTCTGATCTGGCTTGTCAGGACGTATCTCATGCAGCATTAAAAGAGAGCCTCTTCCTGCCGGCATTTCCGGAAGGAAGAGGCTCTTTCTGACTGTATCACTCCCGCAGGGCGGCGTCGCAGATCAGATCCGCGCAGACGTCATAGCTCAGGGTGGAACTCTTCAGGCACATGTCATACCAGGCCGCATTTCCGAATTCGGTCTTGGTATAGTACTTACAGTATTTTTTTCTGACCTTGTCGACGGCCCGGATCCTGTCCAGGGCCATTTCGTCGGTGAGTCCTGGCATTTCCTCCTGGATCTTCCGCATCCTGGAATACTCCGATCCGGAGATAAAGA
>CAMOGQ010000109.1 GCA_946614165.1 uncultured Lachnospiraceae bacterium | reverse complement strand
CCGCTTTGCTGTGCTAAAATGACCAGTGCATTGTTATAAGAAAGGTCCATTTCTGACCGGGAGGAAACGCTATGACAGAAAGAACCGCGACCATTTCCAGAAAAACAAAAGAGACCGATATCACCTGCACCATCGCCTTAGACGGAAGAGGAATCTATGACATCGATACGGGCATAGGCTTTTTCGACCACATGCTGAGCGGCTTTGCCAGGCACGGCCTCTTTGACCTGACCCTCCACTGCAAGGGGGATCTGGAGGTGGACTGCCACCATACCATAGAGGACTGCGGCATCGTACTGGGCGAGGCCATCCGGAAGGCCCTGGGTGACAAGAAAGCCATAAAGCGGTTCGGAAGCGTGATCCTTCCCATGGACGAGGCTCTGATCCTCTGCGCCATCGATCTGTCGGGCAGGCCCTATTTCAGGTCTGATCTGACCTTTACCACGGACAGGATCGGGGGCATGGATACGGAGATGGTCAGGGAGTTCTTCTATTCCCTTTCCTACGGAGCCATGATGAACCTTCATTTCCACCAGTTCTCCGGAGAGAACAACCACCACATCGCCGAGTGCGCCTTCAAGGCCTTCGGCAAGGCCCTGGACATGGCCTCCATGTATGAGGAGCGCCTGGACGGCGCCCTCTGGACCACCAAGGGGAGTCTCTGATATCAGAGTCAGCGGATGATTTGAATCACAGGGAGGATATCTCATGGAAGGCAAAAAGTTCGAAGGACCCTATATTGAAGAAGAAAAGCCCGTACAGGACCTGGTCCTGGCGGAAGAGAAAAAGGTGGAAAAGGAGCCTTATCTGAGAACTGAGGCGGGAAAGTTCCCCATCATCCTTCTGGGCGCCCTGATCTACGCCATCGGCGTCAATATTTTCCTGAAGCCCCTGCACCTGTATTCCGGGGGCTTTATGGGCTTTGCCCAGCTGATCGAGACGGTGATCAAGGATATCCTGAAGATCCATGTCCCCTTCAACCTGAGCGGTATTTTCTATTATCTCTTTAATATCCCCGGCCTGATCATTGCCTGGAAGAATGTCCGCAAGCGCTTTGTGGTCAAATCCCTTCTGGCGGTCACGGCCATCACGGTCCTGGTATCCGTTATTCCCATACCGGCAGAACCGGTCCTGCACGATACTTTGTCCAACGCCATGATCTCGGGCATCATCTGCGGCGCAGGCATCGGAATGATCCTGCTTATGGGAGCCTGCGACGGCGGCATGACCCTGGTCAGCATGCTGATCCTGCAGCTGAAGGGGACCGGCAGCGTGGGCAGGCTGGGCCTTTACGTGAATATCGTGCTCTACAGCATCTGCCTCTTCCTGTTCGATATTCCCACGGTCATCTATTCCCTGATCTATTCCGTCTTCAATTCCATGATCACGGACCGGATCCATACCCAGAACATCAATGTCCAGATGCTGATCATCACCAAGCTGGAGAATACAAAGCCCCTGGAGGTGGCCATCATGAGCACGGACCGGGGCATTACCAAGTGGCCCGTTACAGGCGCCTTTACGGATGAGTTCGCCATGGCCCTTATGGTCATCGTAAGCAAGTACGAGGTAGGACGGATCCGCTATATCGTCAGGCAGTACGATCCCCGGGCCTTCATCAGCGTTACCGAGGGGGTGCGCATCGAAGGCAACTACAAGAGGAAGCTGACATAAATTTTTTTCGGAGGATAAGATTCATATGAAGGAGAGAGACAGTTTTCAGTCACGCCTGGGATTTCTGCTGGTAAGCGCAGGCTGCGCCATCGGCATCGGCAACGTATGGAAGTTCCCTTATATTACCGGTCAGAACGGCGGCGGCATCTTTGTTCTGTTCTACCTGCTGTTTCTGATCATCATGGGCGTTCCCGTCCTTTCCATGGAGCTGGCCGTAGGCCGCGCCAGCCGACAGACGGCGGTGAGGGCCTATGAAAAGCTGCAGAAGCCCGGCAGCAAATGGCACCTGCACGGCTATGCCTGCGTTTTCGGCTCCTACATGCTCATGTTCTACTACACCACCGTATCCGGATGGATGCTGGGCTACTTCATCAAGTTCCTGACGGGAAGCTTTTCCGCCATCGATATCACTACGGAAGGAGCGGGCGATGCCGTGGCCTCCGTATTTACGGACATGCTGGGAAATCCTAAGGAAATGATGCTCTGGATGGGCCTTACCGTGGTCCTTGGCTTTTTAGTGGTCTCTTCCAGCGTCCAGAAGGGCCTGGAGAGAGTGACCAAGATCATGATGATCGGGCTCCTTTGCCTGATCGTGATCCTGGCAGTCCACAGCTTCTTCTTAAAGGGCGCGCTGAAGGGCATTGCCTTCTACCTGCTTCCCTCCATCGAGAGAGCCAGGGCCGTGGGCCTTGGAAACGTGGTCACGGCTGCCATGAACCAGGCCTTCTTTACCCTGAGCCTGGGCATCGGCTGCATGGAGATCTTCGGCTCCTATGTATCCAGAGAGTTCTCCCTGACCGGCGAAGCCGCCAGGATCTGCGTTCTGGATACCTTCGTGGCCCTGATGAGCGGCCTGATCATCTTTCCGGCCTGCTTCTCCTACGGGATCGATCCCGGCCAGGGACCTGCCCTGATCTTTATTACCCTGCCCAATGTTTTTCTGAACATGGCGGGCGGCCGCCTGTGGGGGACTCTGTTCTTCCTCTTCATGACTTTTGCCAGCTTCTCCACCGTGACCGCGGTCTTCGAGAACCTGATCGCCTGCAGCATGGACAACTACGGCTGGGACCGTAAAAAGGCTGTGATTATCAATCTGATCGTAGTCTTCGTCATGAGCATCCCCTGCGTTCTGGGCTACAATGTACTGGCAGGAAAGACCTTTATCGGCGCCAGGGACGTGCTGGACAGCGAGGACTTCATCGTTTCCAACCTTCTTCTGCCTCTGGGCTCTCTGATCTACCTGCTCTTCTGCGTGACCAGGTACGGCTGGGGCTTTGACAATTACCTTAAGGAAGTCAATACCGGCTCCGGACTGAAGATGTCCCCTGTCTTCAAAAGATACTTCCAGTTCGTACTGCCCGTCCTGATCCTGATCATCCTGATCCAGGGCCTGATCTGACAGGGGAAGAGAAAAAGAAAACTGAATATGGTAATAGATCCGGTGCCTTGAAAGGCCCCGGATCTTCTGACAAAAAAAGCCCCTTCCGGGAATGCGGCAGGCCCTGTATGCCAGGGCTGCTGTTCTAGGAAGGGGCATTTCTGCGCTGCAGGAAAGAAAAGGAGGGGATTGGGGAGAAGGAGGCTGGTAAGAGGAACCGCTTTTTCTGCGGGGCTCTGCGGCGGATAGTGCGCATTGATTTAAGGGTATATTCGGATGAGAGCAAAAAACCAGGCTCCGGGGGGACCGGAGCCTGCAAAGGGGGGGGAGGGTATATGATTAACGAATTTAACGATAATATCTTAAAGATATATGTAAACAGCCATGGGCTGTAATTTTATTTATATCAGGAGGCTGAAGGCTGAATCCTTAACGTAAGTACCTCCTGACAGTGATTAATATACATCAGTCCCTTCCGTACGTCCCGCCAGATCCTGCAGGAAAAGAAGACAGATCTTGCAATAATTTTTTTCAGGATCTTTTCCGGATGCTCCGGGTCCATTAGCCTGCGCAGGACTCCTTACTGCCGGTCAGGTGCAGGGCCGGGGCGGGAGACAAAAAAAATGAAGCTCCGAGGGGATCGGGGCTTCTGCATAGGGGGGAGGGTATATGCTTAACGAATTTAACGATAATATCTTAAAGATATATGTAAACAGCCATGGGCTGTAATTGTATTTGGATCAGGAGGCTGAAGGCTGAATACTTAATGCAAGTACCTCCTGACAATGATTACTATACATCAGTCCCCTGCGTAAGTCCCGCCTGATCCTGTCGGAAAAGAAGACAAATTTTGCAAAGAAGCCAGCGGTGCATTCCCTCCGGGGGAGATCCCCTCTGGCGGTCTTTAAACATCTTCCCTGCCTTTGCTGTTTGGCGCCCTGGAACGGGGAGGCGCCTTCTCAGATATGACCGGAGAAAGCCGGGGGGCCGGCCCCGCAGGTGCAGGCTGGAAGCAGGGGAGAGGTTCCCCGAAAAAAAATGAAGCTCCGATGGGGAACGGAGCTTCCAAAAAAGGAGGGGTATATGTTTAACGAATTTAACGATAATATCTGATTTTCAAAGATATATGTAAACAGCCGCCGGCTGTAACCTCATTCACATCAGGAGGATTCAGGCTGCATCCCTTGTTCAGTTCCTCCTGACAATTGTTACTATACATCGGCATCCTCTTTTCGTCCCGCCAGATTCCATCGGAAAAGAAGACAAATCTTGCAGAAACCCAGGGCAGGCACCCTTTCAGGACTGCTGTGCTTTTCAGGTCTTTATGCCTTTTCCGGCTTCTGCAGCCTTTTTGCCTGAGCAGTATATTCTTCCGGGAGGGACAGAGGGTGACCGGCGGAGGCAGTTTCCGGAATACTCCCCTCATGAGAGATTTACACGTTTGGATCCAATGCCCCCCGGGGATCGGATCAGACGGGCCGGACATAAAATGAAGCTCCGGGGAGTCCGGAGCTTCTGCATAGGGGAGGGTATATGATTAACGAATTTAACGATAATATCTGTTTTTTAAAGATATATGTAAACAGCCGCAGGCTGTAATCGCATTTACATCAGGAGGATTCAGGCTGTAATCCCTGATCAGGTTCCTCCTGACAATTGCTACTATACATCAGCTTCTTCTTTTCGTCCCGCCATATTCCATCAGAAAAGAAGACAAATATTGCAGATAACTGCTGGGAGCAGGCCTATTCTGAGGCTGGTCCGTCTTTTTCGCTTCATCTCTTTCGTTTCCTGCTCTTTCGGATTCCCTGCAGCCATAGAGTTGGATAAAACAGAGCAGCCCCGGATTTGGGGATCATCCGGGACTGCTGCATAGGGGAGGGGTAATAAAAAACTGAAAGTATAATACAGACAGCTTTTTAACATATGGGGGGCATTCTGACAATTTTTTCACAAAAGGAGGTGCCAGGGAACCTGTATGTCCTCACCTGACAATACTCACTATACACATATCTTAAGAACCTGTCCCGCCATATTTGAGGACTTAATGGCCATATCTTGCAGAATAAGCCTCCTTTTTACTTTTTCTCCTCTTCCGGGCAGCCATTTTCTGCATTCTCTTTCTCTGGGGACATTTCGGATCCTTCCCAGGGCCAGGTCGATCTCGTAATTGGAAATGCCAAGACAGTCCCGGATGGCGCCGTAGGTCACGCTGCAGCTTCTCAGCTCTCTGAGGATCTGTCCCTTGCGCTCCGGAGGCAGATAGTGGAAGGAAGATTTCTCTTCCGGGGAACATATGCTGTGAATGATCGCGCGGGTCTCCTGGGAATCCGGAAAGCTGCCGTATTCCATATATGTACCGGACTGGGGACGGGAGAGGAGGCTGAGCCAGGTCTCACTGCCTGCCAGGGAAAGAAGGGCGTCTGTGTCAACAGGAAGGTCTTCTCCCTGAAAGATGCCGATGCTGGTCATGGAAGAAGCAAAGGGATCTGAAATAAGGCCCCGGCTGACGGGGGCTCTTAAGATAAAGCAGACCAGGGAAAGGGGATCAGAAACGACTTCAGCCTTGCAGCGGGGCTGAAAGAGGCGTCTTCCGGTCCTGTACTTTCTGCTGAAATAAAGGCTGTATCTTTTCTTGAGCCAGTATATGGCCGGAGAGGGATCCAGAGGCGTTCTGAAGAGGAGATGGATATGTTCCTCCATCAGTCCGTAGACGTATATACTGAGGTCATGGCTTTTGATGCTGTCCCTGAGACAGTCGATAAAATATTTCCTGTCAGCTTCCTCCCGGAAGAGGTACTGACCGTCCAGGGACCTTAGAATGACATGATTGATGAGACAGGGATAGAGACGGGATCTGGAATGTGTCAAGGAAGACTCCTTTCTGAAGGGAAAGGCAGATGGGAAATTCAGAAGAGGCCGGATAGAAGATGGGAGAGGGGCGCGGCAGAAAATGCCTCAAAGATGTCCGTGATCCGGCATCTTTTTTATAGCACAGACAGAGCATTTGGGGAAGAAGGCAGGGACAGTAGGCCGCAGATCACCCCTCTGTGCAGAAAGTTCCATGAAAAGGGGATTTATATAAAAGTCTGCGGGGACCGGATCGGATAAGCTTCCGGCGGGCCATGGAAAGCAGTGATTTTCATAAAGTGAAACAGCTTTGATTCCGCTGCCTTTTTGACGGTCATGAAAGTAACTCATAAAACAGTATGTAAATGGATGCTTCCGGATGCGTCCGGAAGCGGCCGGCCCCGTGTAATGATCGTATTGGGTTTTCTGATGATCTGTGATATATTGCTGTATGTGGCATTCTGAAGAAGCTGGAACAAGGCTCAAACTGACCAGGCAGCAATATCTGATCATGGCCGGTCCATTGTTCAGGCTCTTTGAATCATAAGGAGGGACAGCAGGGCTGCTTTTCTGCATGTCCGGTATTATTTCAGGATATCTGATTCAGCTTATGCGGCGCGGGCAGTGTGCCTGCTCAAGGGGGATAAGATTTATGGAACCTATGGTTTCGATTGTGGTACCGGTGTATAACGCCCAGGATTATATCGTCGAGTGCCTGGACAGTATCGCAAATCAAAGCATGAAGGACTTCGAGGTCCTGCTCATAGATGACGGAAGCACCGACAGAAGCGGTGAGATCTGTGACGACTATGCGAAAAAGGACAGTCGTTTTCGTGTTTTTCATAAAAGCAATCAGGGGGTTTCTGCCGCCCGTAATACAGGAATCAGACATTCCGGAGGCAAATACATTGCTTTTGTCGATGCGGACGATTATCTTGCACCGGATGCTTATGAAAGAATGACCCGCAATGCCGAAGAAACAAAGGCATCACAGGCAGTATGTAGTTTCTATTATGTATGTGATGGTGTCCTTACGGAGAAGCGGACATATTTTGAAAATACCATCCTGGAAAAGGATCAGGTGGAAGAAATCAACAGGGCTATGGCTTTTTCCGGAGGGTCCGATGAACGGACCGCTTTGCTTTCGTCACCGTGTAATAAACTGTATCTCAGAAAAATCATAGCGGAACATGAGATCCTGTTTGAAGAAGGGATCGATTATGGAGAGGATCTTATGTTCAACATATATTTCTACAGGTTTGCAGAAAAGGTTTCCTTTCTTGACAGCTCTCTGTATTATCGCCGCATAATAAACGATTCTCTTTCCAATACTTACCGGGAAAAACGGTTCCAGGAGGCATCAACGGCATTCAAATGTTTCCGTGACTGGTTTCCGGAGGATTTTGATGCCGACACATATCATACGTCCGTTTTGAATTTAAACAGGAGCTGCATCCGGTACAGCGCCAGAAACCGCGGCGCAGGGGGGCTGAAGGCATATCTGCGGTCCGTAAAGCACAACGCTGTTCTGGAGGAGTCATATAAATACAGGTATGGCAGCAGTCTGAAAAGAATCCTTGCGGAAAAGGGAGAGATTATCTTTGCGGCAGTTCCGCTCCTGAAATACTATATTAAAAAAGTGATATAGGAAATTCCCGGGAACCTATTTGCGTCCGGAATGTCAAAGGATGCGGATTTTTCCCAACCCAGCCGGAACCGGCTGTATACCATACCCGACAGGAACAGCTGCAGGAAAAGCAGCAACGGATCAGAAACCGAAACATGAATTGTCTGATCCGGCAAGTCAATTTTTTTTAAATCACTGTGGATATTTACCCTGACCGGAGGGCGCCTTTATGGCTGAAGTAAGTGTAATTATTCCTGTTTACAATACAGAACAATTCATTTCCCGGTGTATAGACAGTGTTCTGAAGCAGACCTTTACAGATTTTGAACTGATCGCCGTTGACGACGGTTCAACGGATCACAGTCCTCAGCTGCTGGACGTGTATGCAGAAAGTGATGACAGAATGACCGTGATCCATCAGAAAAATCAGGGCGTATCATCGGCACGGAACAGTGGATTATCTGCAGCATCCGGGAAGTATATTGCCTTTATCGACTCGGATGACTGGGTTCATCCTCAGTATCTGGAAGTGCTGATGGATATTATCACTGAATCCGGAGCGGATCTGGCTGTCTGCGGATTTGAGTACGTTTCAGGCGAATCCGATCAGGGAAATGCTCTTTCAAAAGAATACTCATTATTACAAGCATCGGACTGCATGGGCAGCTGGGTTTACACAGATCTGATCTGGGGAAGGATTTATAATAAACACTGCATACAGGATCTGTCCTTTAAGGATCTGGAAAATGAAGACAAGATTTTTAATTTTGATCTCTTTGCGCATCATCCTGATATAGTGCTGGCTGTTACAGCCTCAAAGGGGTATTGCTATTTTCAGCGGGAAGGATCCCGCCAGCAACAGGCAGAGACGGGCGAATTAAGGTATTTCAGGTTTTTTCAGCATGCAAAGTATTTTTACTCGCGTTTTCTTGCTGAAACGGATCCCGACATTAAGATCACGTATCTGAAGGCTGCCAAAAGACATATCCTGTTATTCCTTCAGGACAGGAAGGACTGCAGGAACCTATATAAAAAACATGCCAGGGAATTCAGGACGCTTATGAAAAACATAAACAGGGTGGTGTACCTGGTTGAAGAAGATAAAAGAAAGAGAATCCTGTTTGCATGCTATGCTCATTTCCCCTTTCTGTTTGAATTAAACCTGTGGATACACAAAATTAACGAATAGTGTATGAGGAGAACCCCGGGCGGGGGCAAGGGGCAGAAAGCCTGACCTGACAGTATTTCTGGAGGCAGCGCGGACAGCTTAAAAGGCAATACCGGATCAG
Source organism: uncultured Lachnospiraceae bacterium (assembly GCA_946614165.1). Lineage (GTDB taxonomy): Bacteria > Bacillota > Clostridia > Lachnospirales > Lachnospiraceae > CAG-791. Next base: position 2,266 of record CAMOGQ010000109.1, on the reverse strand, counting down.
AAATTTGGCAGGAAATTTTAATTGAACGCAGGCTTTCATTCGGGAATGACTGCGGAAAATTATCCCGGGTGTAAGGTACTTTAATGGCAAAAGTAAGTGTGATCGTTCCCGTTTACAATACAGAACAATACATCTCCCGGTGTATAGACAGTGTTTTAGGGCAGACCTTTACAGATTTTGAACTGATAGCGGTCGATGACGGCTCTTCGGATCACAGTCCTGAGCTCTTGGACGGATATGCTGAGAAAGATAACAGAGTGAAAGTGGTCCATCAGGAAAACCTGGGACTGTCAGCAGCACGAAATAAAGGGCTGTCGATCGCATCGGGAGAGTATATTGCCTTTATTGATTCGGATGACTGGGTCCATCCCCGATATCTGGAAGTGCTGACGGATATGATGGCCGAATCCGGGGCGGAGATAGCTGTCTGCGGATTTAAGTACGTTTGGGGCGAAGCTGATCAGGAATATGCTCTTTCCGGAGAATATTCGTTAATAAAAGCAGCTGAATATATGGGCAGCTGGATCTTCTCGGATCCGGTCTGGGCAAGAATTTACAATAAAAAAGTCATTAATGGCATATCCTTTTCCGATCTGGAAAATGAAGACACGGTTTTTAATTTTGATGTTTTTGCGCTTCATCCTGACATTCTGACAGCTGTAACGGATTCAACAGGATATTACTATTTTCAGAGGGAAGGTTCTCTTATAAGCAGGTCCGTGTCGGGCAGCTTAAGGTATTTCAGGTATTTTCATCACGCAGAGTATTACTATTCCCGGTTTCTTGGTGAAAGTGATCCTGATATCAAGAAAAAATACCTGATGGGCGCCAGATCAAGTATATTGCAGTATCTTCCCCACAGAAACGACAACAACGAATTATCCCGAAAGCATTCCCGGGAATTCAGAGCACTGATGAAAAGCATAAACAGGGCACTGCCCCTTTTTGAAGCTGATAAAAGAAAACGGATACTATTTTCATCCTATTGTTATTTTCCCTTTTTGTATGAACTGAATCTGTGGCTGCACAGAAATAACAAATAGTGTATAAGGATAGAACTGGCGCATTCTCCCGGTGCAGTCCGGATCATATACTACACAAGGCCCCTCCCAGGCAGCGATGCCCGGAAGGGGCCTTTTCCTTCCCGGGGGAGGATTCCTTAGGCACGAGTGATGGAGGTTGCTTTTTTGCTTGTGCTCTCAAAAGCTCAGGGACAGGCGGAAAGTCTTCCGCCGGAAATTTCTTTCAGCGTGCAGCGGTCGGCGACCTTCGGAATTCTTATAGTATGAGACTGAGCAGACAGAGAAAAATTTCCGGTCCGGCCTGCTTTTTGCCAGGAGATTTTCTGCAGAGTTTTCCGGGAACTGCGTTTATGCTCTTTCGGAGTTTATGCACCCTGCGGGGACGGGGCCGCATGTTTCTGATTTCTGATCTTAAAAATGTGGGTCAGAAGGGAGGCCGTCCCTGCTGCTTCAATTATGCCCGGACAGGAATCATGGAACACCATGGCTGCGTAAAGGCTTCTCCGATGCCGGATCTGCAGGTTCAGTTCCGCTTTTTCTTATTGTTTTCTCACTTCTGCTTTTTTGATTTTACATACTCTCCGGGAAGCCGGAATTGATTGTTTTTAAATCCTTACTTGCACAGTGTGGGTACTAAACCCTTATTCTACGCGGTAAAAACTGCTATAGCGTGACGTTTTTCTTGTTTTGAACGCAAAATTTAGTAAGATCTCGACCTTTTCATGATCGTGTGATGGTTGATTCATTACCAAACTGAAAAGGCTACGATACCTCTGAAGACTGTTGCAGTCAAAGCTTTTATGCACGTGGATAGAGTTCTATAGCTACGTATGAACTTCATCACTCGGAGAAGCGGGGTTTTAGCTGGCCAGAAGATTCTTAAATTCCTTCAAATCATATGCTTAGCTAACCAGCTTAAGCTCCTCGACAAGCATGCTGTGAGTATAGTACTTGAATTATTCTATGTATTCGACATAATCGGTACCTCTCGATACATTATTAGATGCCATAGACACCAACACTGTGCAAGTAAGGATTTATTGTTTTTCAGTCTGAGAACAGGTGGGTGAGTGAAGGGGGAAGGAATCATAGCGGAAGGAATCATATCCAGTAATGCCCCCATCTGTACTTGTTTTTTAGACTTTTTCTGATATTATAATCAGAATAGTTCGAAAATTTTCGTCGAAAATTTTCCCTGTAAATTTCACAGAAATTACAAAGACGAACCGGCAAAAGTCTGCTAT
>CAMOGQ010000108.1 GCA_946614165.1 uncultured Lachnospiraceae bacterium | reverse complement strand
CCTGTACCGACTCCCATTCTGCCTTAGCAGCTTTGTAAGCTGCTTCAGCACTTCTTACACTGTCAAAGCCATGCTGCCTCGTAATTGCTTCCAAATCTGACCTTGTCTGATCAATCTGTCTTTGCAGTCCATCCATCCGATCTACAATCGCTTTCCGTTCTTTTCGATGAAAAATACTCTTTGGTGTCAAAGCCAGGGTATCTGCCAGAGACTGCTTCTGCTTCTGAAGAGCAAATATCTTGCGGTTGCATTTATTCAATTTCTGATGGATCGAATCCATTTGCGCGAACTTCGTCTTTATCCGTTCGATGTTTATATCTGGCCCAGCTTTTGCCCCGTGCCGTGTACCAGTCTGTTCAGAATCAGCCGGTCCCACCCCGGAGATCTCCTCTTCGTCTTTTCCCATCAGAATCTCCAGAAATTCCTTCAGGAACGCAATCGCCATACGAAGCAATTCCGAAAAGAGTACCGGATCATAACCATTTTCTCTGACGGAGGCAGCGACCTTTTCCGTAATCTCATCTCTTTTGAACTCTGAGACTTCTTCCTGTGTTCCGCCTGCGATCAGTACCTGGTCCACCGTCTGGTTCCATTCCTGCCGGAGCCTGTTATCAGCCACGATCACATCTGCCAGGGGATTGTTCTTCCCGATCTTTCTGGTAGCAAGATAAGGACCGGAAGCATCAAAGACCTGCTGGCGCTCTGAATCCTGTGTTACACAACGGTTGATCAGGTCCGTATACAAATCCTTTACATCAGAAAGAAAGCCCTTTGATTTGAAAATATCCTTTCTTGCAGAGAACCATTTGATTTCATAGATGTCTCCTTTCGCTATCACACTGCAGCCGGAGCGGACTTTTCCGTTCTCATCCAGAATTTCCTTTTTCGTCCTGACGTGCCGGCCTGATTCATCGTAAAACATATTTCGGGCAGCTATCTTTACTTCCTTTTTATCCAGCATGTCTCTCTCTGAGAAAACCAGATGAATATGATAGTTTGTCATACTCTTATTGTGGTGGAGTGCTGCCGCGCATTGCATTCCGTACTTTTCCCTGAAAGCCTCCGTGAATAGCCGGAGCAGTCTATCCGGATCCGTACTCTGCAGGCTTTCAGGAAGTGCGATGATCAATTCCCCAGCTTCGATGCATTTCCCGTTCTTCTGATTGCTTCGCCGGAAATCCAGCTGTGACTGCTCGGACAGATACTTCCAGAATTCCATCCCGGCTGTGTTATAGGATGCATAGAGATGTTCCTGACGCCTTGGGTTACTGATATAGTCGATGCGTCCCCGCACATCTGTCAGCTTGCTCAGCCGGATGAAAGAATGTCTCGGCATATCTTCTCCCCCTCGCAAAGCGAGCCCCCGGAGGGCGAAAAACTCTTTGTCATAAACCGAAGGTTTGTGCAAAGGGAGTATTTCGCTCTCAAACGCCGAGGGCTTTTAAAGATTCTTCCCCTATCCAGCTGTCTTAGAAAACCACCCTGCCGTAAATGGAGGAAATGCCGTAATTGGAATTTAGTCATGGGCACCCTCCCCAGCATAAACTTCCGGATTGACCCGGATCACCATGTCTGATTTTCTCCCTGGCCGCTGCTCCTCCGGGGCTGTTTCGATCCGGATATAGCCATAGCTTTCCAGCAGTTCCAGTGTGGCCTGAATACCGTCGCTGTCCTTGAAGAACTTACCCCTGCAGAGCTTTGCCAGCTCCCATCTTTTGATCGAAGTGATCCTTTCCCTCTTTATCCTCCCAAGTACAAACAAGGCTTTCTTGATACTTAAGTCATTTCCCATCATGGAATATGCGTAACTCGAATGTGCCAGAAAGTAGGATCCGATCAGGATAGCTCTTTTCATGACTTCTTCCGGAATCTCCGGATCGTTTTCACCATGCTCTGCCACATGCAGGAGACCGGCGATCCGAAGGACCGCCCCGATATACTTCGCCGCCCAGTCTGAGATGATCTGGCCTTCCCCGGCAAGAAAAGCCTCATGTTTCGCAAAGTATTTCGATATGATTTCCGTGGCGCCTTCCGACAGGATCAGTTCTTTCACTTCTTCCGGCTTTGGGATAGACATCAGATGATAGATCATATCCCGGTAGGCATTGCCGACAGTTTCCGGGATCGGCGGTGCACAGAATATCCTGCTGCCGATCCTTGAAGGCGGGAACGCGTACAGGAATCTTGCGATCAGCCCCCTGCCTGTCATCGTAGTATTCGACATGATCTCATCCAGCACACTCGGCTGGATCGACAATATTGCTGACAGGGAAGGATTCGAAATATACTCCGGTTCCCGTCCCATCCGGTCTACCCGGATGGCATCGCCGCAGTGGCCTTTCAGCCATACATCGAAATTTGCTTTACCAGAATACCGTCCGGCCATGATATCAAAGATCCCGCCTTCCGTGGAAATGACCGAAAACAGACCGCCGTTGTTGGCCAAAAGACTGGTCAATGCTTCACTGGAGCAGTCATCCGCAAAGAAACGGACCGTTTTCAGTTCCGGAAGTTCTTCCAGTTCGCCCTCCAGATCGTGAAGCTCTTTTTCCGCCTTCTCATCATCTGCCCTGCAGAGCCTCTCCCGCAGACCTTCGATGCGCCGTTCCAGCGATTCACGTTTCTGGCGGTTTTCCCGGATCTCCGGAGCCTTCATTTCATTAAAATCCTTTTCATAGTCATACAGGTCTCTGGTCATATCCCGCATGACACTGGATTTGCGCTCTCCGGGCGGAGCGATCACCACCGTGTACAGACTCAGCGGTTCATCATACCCCGGCGTTCCCTGGACCATGAATTTGCCCTGCAGACAGACTGCCAGGACGCCGACTCCGATCACCGCAGCCATGTCTTCCGAAGTCTGACTGTGCGCTGCTACAGCCTTCACATAATCACGAATCACTGCCGGCAGGCAGTCTGTAGGAAACAGAGGCAGATCATTATTCTCCTGCTTCAGAGGGCGAAGCGGCTCAAATCTGTTCTCCCTTGGCGGCTGATAAATATTGCTGCATCCTTCAATTGCTTTCCTGATTGTCAATGCCCCGTAGGTATCCCGTCCATGCCGTTCATTCCATTTCGGACGCATCAGCTTTGACCTGCGGAACAACTCGTCCATCCGCTTCGGGTCCTTCCCTGTCCAAAAGGCCAGATGGCTGCAGAGTGCCAGATCAGCTTCTGACTGGGACCGGTAACCGCTGACAGAACCCATCCAAAGCTGTCTGAACTGCGGTTTTCTGATGGCCTGGCTAAGCAAATACCGGTCCTGCTCCGACATGGTGGCGGCATTTACGGCATTTTCCCCATTTACTCCGGATAAGATTCCCGGTCTTCTCATATAGGTCTCCAGAAGGATACCCAGTTCCTTACTTCGTTCCCCGAACGCAAAGTCTGCTTTTTCAGATCTTTTTCCGGTCACTGTTACATACTTATTTGTAGCTCCGGCGACGTAGACCTCTATGCCGGCCTTGTGATTCATGATATAGTATCGGTCCGTGTCATAACGGAAGCTGTCTGCCCGGAACAGGATATGCAGGCCTCTCCCGCTCGGGCTGAGCTCTGTATAGCTGTGCATCAGGGAAATGATGTCCGAAGCCGCTTGCGAATATTGTCCTGTTTCAGAAATACAGTTATCCAGGTCGATCGCGCAGATGCTGCCGAAGATTCCGATCCCGATGCCGTCATATCCCTTTGCCCGTACTGCCTGTTCGTATGAAACGAAACTCGACTCGTCATTACTTCTGGCCGGCAGCCCTGTCCGGGGATCATAGGGGACTTTTGTCCGGCCTCCGTTCCGGTCCTCATACCGCCAGCAGCAAAACCGGCCTCTTTGTCTTAATTCTTCTGGAAAAGTCTCCAAATAAAACTTTACCTCCTTCAGATTTCTGTTCCGATCCGGAGGCTGCCATGATATAGTATCCGTGTCTGGGGGATGATCCCGGCAGCCTCAAATCGTGTGTTGCCCGTTGTCCTTCTCTAAGCTCTCATCTTGCCGGATGAGAGCTTTTCTCTTTTACACTGCCTCCTGCTGGAAATAACCAATCTCTTCCCATACTTTCCTGTCGGGACAGTAGTAGTTGTACTCGTTGGAATCCTCCAGCTTGATCGCATACCCGAAATGGAAAATACCCCGCTGCAGGCCTACTCGCACATACTGGGCGTCTTTGTGCATCGCCCTGGCAATCTCCGCTATGGGAACGTTCCGTCCGGTAAAAGGCGGAAGCTCAACATAGAGTTTATCCGGCTTCATCCGTATTACCTCCTTTACAAAATACGTATTAATAGTTCGTATTTTGAATATAGCATCTCCATCCCTTCTCGTCAACTCTGAATACGTATTATTTATTCGTATTACGCTCTTGTGATTCGCACGACGTCGTGTTACAATGCTCATGGAGGTGAACTTCAGATGAATACATATGCCAATATCGGTTCCAGAATTAAAAAAGCCCGGAAAGCTGCCAAACTGAGTCAGTCAGAACTTGCCGCAAAGCTTGATAAGACTCTACGTACCATACAGAAATATGAAAGCGGCGAGATCAGGCCCTCTGTCGGCATGATCAACTCCATCGCCGATATCCTTCATGTATCCCCTGTGGACCTGATTGGCTACCAGAGGCAGGAGCTCCGGCTGGATACCATGGCTGATGTGCTGTATGTCCTGAACGAACTGAACAGGAAGTCGAGCCTTCACTTCAGTATTGATGTGAAACGTCCCCCGGATTATAACGAATGGACCTGTTCTCTCCGTTTTAACGGAAATGACCGGGAACATGAACACAATGCAGATCTCTGCCAGTTTCTGGAGCGTTATGCCGAAGCCAGGGATCAGGTCGAGACCTACTGGACTGATCAGGCATATTTTGACCACTGGTTTGAGGAAGAGCTGGCCTACTATGCTTCCACTGCGCTTCCTGATAAAGAGCCGGAAGTCCTGAGCACGGATGAACGGCTGAAAAGGCGTAATGAACTCGACCGCCAGATGATAGAAGCAAAAGAAAAAGCCGCCGAAAACGGCGGCGAATAAATTGATGGTACAGGGGTGACCCTTTATCAGATAAATACCTGGGAGAAAGGAAGTATAAGATTTTTTGAGAAACCCTAACGGATATGGAAGTGTAACGAAAATGTCCGGAAAACGCAGAAGACCCTGGATCGTCCGTGTGACTACCGGTTATGAGTACGATCCCGCAGCCGATAAACAGAGGCAGAAGACAGCCGTCATAGGCTATGCCTCTACCCGCACCGAGGCAATGCAGATGCTTGCGGAATACAACAGGAATCCGTTCGATATCGAGGCAGCCAAGGCAACATTTCAGGATGTATACGACCGGTGGTCGGCTGAAAAGTATCCGACTGTCTCCAGGTCAAATGTCAACGGCTATACCGTAGCTTACAATGTCTGCACGCCCCTTTACCGGAAGGCATTTAAGGCCTTGCGGCTGACTGACCTCCAGCACGTGGTCGATAGCTGCGGAAAGAACTACCCTACGCTGAAGAAGCTGAAGAGCCTGTTCAGTCAGATGTACGAATACGCGATGAAAAACGACATCTGCGGCAAGGATTATTCCAAATTTGTCGATATTCTCAAGTACAAGGACAAGAATCCTGACAAGCGGGACCACAACAGGTTCAAAAGCTCGGAGGTCGACAGGCTTTGGGAGTTTGCCGACCAGCCTTATTACCAGATCGTGCTGATGCTGATCTACAACGGCTGCCGGATCACCGAATTCCTGAGCCTGAAAAAAGAGAATATCAATCTGGAGAGCCAGTATTTCGATGTAGTCTACAGCAAGACGGATAACGGCATCCGCCGTGTCCCGATCGCAGATAAAGTCCTGTCATTCTACAGGGTATGGTATGAAAGCTCCGACTGCGAATACCTTCTCCATACACCGGCAGGTGAAGGCTTTGAATACCGGAACTACTACGACAGCTACTGGACTCCCGTGATGGACAGTCTTGGTTTTAAACACCTGCCGCACGATACCAGACACACCTGCATCTCCATGATGACGGAGGCGCATGTGGATCAGACCATGATCAAGAAGATCGTCGGCCATTCCGGCGCTATGACGCTGACAGAGCGGGTTTATACACATCTCGACGTCAAGGCACTGCTGGAAGCCATCAATAAGATCTGAGGCTCTTCCGCCGCAGAAATAAAATACGACATAAAAAACAGGAGACATTCTCCTGATGGAAAACATCTCCTGAAATTTGTGTTTTTCAGCGCTGTGAACTTTGCTGCATACGTGCTGCATGCCCGCTACATATTTACGAAAACAGGCTGCTTCTCACTGCCTTTCACAGCTGCAAAAAACGGCGATTTTACCGCAAAGGAACGTCCAGAAACGTTCTGAAACGCGGTAAAGATTAACGCTTGGAGAACTGGGGAGCTCTTCTTGCGCCCTTTAAGCCGTATTTCTTTCTCTCTTTCATACGAGGGTCACGTGTCAGATAGCCGGCCTTCTTCAGAACGGGTCTGAACTCAGCGTCTGCTTCGCAGAGTGCTCTTGCGATGCCGTGGCGGATAGCGCCTGCCTGACCTGTATAGCCGCCGCCCTTGACAGTGATCTTGAGATCGAACTGCTCAGTGGTCTGTGTAGCGACCAGGGGCTGCTTCATGATGACCTTCAGAGTTTCAAGTCCGAAGTAATCATCAACTGTTCTGCCATTGATTGTGATATTGCCGGTACCGGGGGTCATGAAAACACGTGCAACAGAGGATTTTCTTCTGCCTGTGCCGTAGTAAGTTGCTGCTTTAGCCATTTTTAATCTCCTTTCGATCTATCTCTCCGACTCGATTAGAACTTCAGCTCTTCGGGCTTCTGTGCCTGGTGCTTGTGCTCGGGGCCTTCATATACATGAAGCTTTGTGTACATTGCATCGCCAAGTCTGCCCTGAGGGAGCATTCCGCGAACGGCCTTCTCAACAACCTTGACAGGCTTTGTTCTCATCATCTCACGAAGTGTGGTGTACTTCGCGGAACCGACGTACTCGGAGTGTCTGAAGTAGATCTTCTGATCCAGCTTCTTACCGGTAACCTTGACCTTCTCGGCGTTAACGATGATTACGTAATCGCCTGTATCAATAAAAGGTGTGTAGATGGGCTTGTTCTTGCCGCGAAGAACCTTTGCTACTTCGGAAGCAAGACGGCCGAGTGTCATATCTGTTGCATCTACAACATACCACTTCTTCTCAATCTCATTTACATTGGGAATAAAGGTTTTCATTATATATCCTCCATCAAATCAACAAATGTCCGGGTAAGATTTTGTGCGATTCGCAGTCGGCAGTCGGGTTTCCAAAACCGGGGAGTTTGAGCATGCAAAAACATGCGGCCCGCTACCGTCGCACCAAAACATTATAGAACAGGGGATTATCCCCTGTCAATCCGCTTTTTTTATTTTTTCAGCCGGAATATCCCTGATTCCGGGCCTATTTCAGCCTTTTCTCAGGCCTTCTCTCCTTCCCCGGCGGCCGGGGGAAAGGCCTCCTTTTTCTGGTCCGGAAAGATCTGATAATCCGCCAGAAGAAGACCGCAGGCAGGGGCTGTGGGGCCGGCTGCCCTCCTGTCCCTGGCAGAAAGGATCTTCTTCATGTCCCCGGGAGCGATGGCTCCTCTGCCGGCTTCCATAAGCGTCCCGGCTATGATCCTGACCATGTTGTAGAGAAAGCCGGTGCCCGAGACCCGGATGACGATCATGCGGGGCATCCTGGCCCTGGCGGCGTCTCCCGCAGGGTCGGGCCGTTTCCTGGGGCGGGGAGTCTTCTCCTCTTCTTCCGTCTCCGGGAAATACGCCTTCATATGAATGGGAGCTCCGCAGGGCTCTTCCCATACCTGCAGGTCCGTAATGGTCCTGACAGGAGAAAGGGCCTGGGAATAGACGGAAGAAAAACTGGTAAAGTCATGCTCTCCCACCAGGTACTTTCCGGCCTCCGCCATTTTTTCCACATCGAAGGGGGTGTAGGAAAAGGCGGCATAGCGGCAGTAAACAGGGGAAGGGAAGGGGGCATTGTAGATCCTGTATTCATAGGTCTTTATGGATCTGCAGCGGCGGGGATGAAAGTCAGGGGCCACCTCAAAGGATTCCTGGATCTTCAGATCCTCCGGAAGCCGGATGTTCAGGGCATGGGAAAAGCGGTCCCCGGGGATCTGGCTTTCCGTATCGAACACAGCCAGATTGCACCTGGCATGGACGCCGGCGTCGGTCCTGCTTGCGCCTGTAACCGTGATCTCCTCTCCGGTCATCTCCGAAAGAGTCTGGTTCAGGACGCCTTCCACCGTACGGACGCCGCTCTTCTGGGCCTGATAGCCGGCAAAATCCCTGCCGTCATAGGCCGCTACCAGCATTACTCGCTTCATGGCATCTCCTCCCGTCAGCTTAAAGCACCCAGAGGGAAAGGGACCATGTGGGACGTGGCCCGGAAGGCGATACAGGCGGCAAAGAAGGCAAAAAGGATGACATAGGCAATCCTGTCCCTGCCCTGATAGACCAGGGGCTTCATCTTGGTCCTGCCTTCTCCGCCCCGGTAGCACCTGGCCTCCATGGCCATGGCCAGGTCGTTGGCCCTGCGGAAGGCAGAGACAAAGAGCGGGACCAGGAGCGGGATCATGGACTGGATCTTCTTCATCAGATTTTTGGAATCGAAATCCGCCCCTCTGGCCATCTGTGCCTTCATGATCTTGTCCGTTTCTTCCATAAGAATAGGAATGAAGCGCAGGGCAATGGACATCATCATGGCGATCTCATGGACCGGCATATGAATGCGCTTAAAGGGATTCATCATGGCTTCCATGGCATCGGTCAGCTGGGTAGGCGTTGTAGTCAGGGTCATCAGGGAGGATCCTATGACCAGGAAGGACAGACGTACCGCCATCATGATGGCGGTGGAAAGACCTTCCCTGGTGATGGTCAGCTTCCAGAACTGGACAAGGGGCTCGCCCGGCGTCAGAAAGAGATTGAAGGTCATGGTCAGCAGCAGAAGAAAGAGAATGGCTTTCATGCCTCTGACCATGTAGCTGAAGGGCACATGGGACAGACGGATCATGCAGACCAGAAAGATGCCCGCAAACAGATAGCCCGGAAAGCTGTTGACAACAAAGAGGGCAACAATATAGAGCAGAGTAGCGGACAGCTTGACCCTGGGATCCAGTCTGTGGAGAATGGAGTCCGTCTGATAATATTGTCCGAGGGTAATGGATTTAAACATGTAATTCTCTCCTGTGGGCGAGGATCTCGGCCGCCGCCTCCTCCAGTGTAAAGATCTCGGTGCTGACAGGGAGTCCCTGTTCCTTTAAATACTGCATGATATAGGTGACCTGGGGGGCGGACAGGCCCATCTCCTCCAGCTCCCTGTAGTGGGTAAAGACCCTGGCGGGCGTATCGTCATAGACCAGGTGGGATCTGTTCATGACCATGATCCGGTCAACGTATTCCGCCACGTCGTCCATGCTGTGGGAGACCAGGATGATGGTCATATTCATGCGGTTCTTCATCTCGCTGATCAGGCCCAGGATCTCGTCCCGGCCCCTGGGATCCAGACCGGCCGTAGGCTCGTCCAGGATCAGGATCTCGGGATGCATGGCCAGAACGCCCGCGATGGCTACCCGGCGCTTCTCCCCGCCGGAAAGGTCGAAGGGGGATTTCTCATAGAATTTTTTGTCCATGCCTACGCTGCGCAGGGCCGCATGGGCTCTTCTTTGGCATTCCTCCTGGGAAAGGCCCAGGTTCTTAGGCCCGAACATCACATCCGAGATCACATCCGCCTCAAAAAGCTGGTGCTCCGGATACTGGAAGACCAGTCCGACCTTGGCCCGCAGATTCTTTCTGTCGAAATTGTCTGCATGAATATCGGCCCCTTTATAAAGGATCCTGCCGGAAGTAGGCTTTAAGAGTCCGTTCAGCATCTGGACCAGGGTGGACTTACCGGACCCCGTATGGCCGATCAGACCTATGAACTGGTTGTCCGGGATTTCCGCGGAGATATGGTCCAGGGCCGTGACCTGCATGGCCGTGCCCGTTTCATATGTAAAGCTGATATCTTCAATGGTGAGTGACAACGCTTCTGTCCCTGCCTTTCTGCTCGGCGCCCCGTTTGATCAGTGCATCGGCCAGTTCTTCCTTAGTCAGGATGCCTGCCGGGATCCTGACCCCGTTCTTTCTCAGTTCATGGGCCAGCAGAGTGACCTGGGGCACATCCAGATGCAGCTCCTGCATATCCTCCACCCTGGAGAAGATCTCCCGGGGCGTTCCCTGCATGACCACCCTGCCGTGGTCCATGACAAAGACCCTGTCCGCGTCTATGGCTTCCTCCATGTAGTGGGTAATGAGAATGATGGTAATGCCTTCCTTTTTGTTCAGGTCCCTTGCGGCAGCCACCACTTCCCTGCGTCCGCTGGGATCCAGCATGGCAGTAGGCTCGTCCATAATGATACACTTGGGATGCATGGCCATGACACCGGCAATGCAGACCCTCTGCTTCTGACCGCCGGAAAGACGGCCCGGAGATTTTTTGCGGAATTCGTACATGCCAACGGTCTTCAGGCTCTCTTCCACTCTTTCCCATATCTTTTCGGTGGGGATCCCCATGTTTTCGGGACCGAAGCCCACGTCCTCCTCCACCACCTGGGCAATGATCTGGTTGTCGGGATTCTGAAAGATCATGCCGGCCTTCTGGCGCACGTCCCAGACGTTCTTTTCCTCTGCGGTATTCATGCCGTCCACCCATACCTCGCCTTCCGTAGGATAAAGAAGAGCGTTGATATGCTTGGCCAGGGTAGACTTGCCGCAGCCGTTATGTCCCAGGATCACGATGAACTCGCCGGCATGGACCTCCAGATCCACGCCGTCGACAGCACGGACCTTTTCGGCAACGTTGCCGTCCTCATCCTGTCTGAAATAGTCATGTATCAGTTTCTGAATGGAAATCATGTAGAAAAAAACCTTTCTCGCTGTCTTCTCCCCTTCCCTGCATACAGGGAGGTAGAAACAATCATACATTTCACAATATATACTCTGGGTTTTCAAATGTCCATAAAAAGATGACAGAGAGCCCGGCACTCCCTCTCTCCCAGGGTCCGCCGGCTCCCTCCAAAAGATAAAGGGCCTCCGGCAAAAGCCGGAGGCCCTGAAAATTCGAAGCTTTATAAAAGACTTATGCCGATCAGA
>CAMOGQ010000107.1 GCA_946614165.1 uncultured Lachnospiraceae bacterium | reverse complement strand
AATCGGACATCCCTCCCGGTGTTATAGTGCCTATATTTTAATAAGCTTGTCCTGAATAAAAATGCTCCGGGAGGCTCTCTCTCCGAAGCATAACAAAAACCTGAAATGCCAGACTGCACTTTGACTCCTAGCGCTCAGCCAGGTGGGTTACCGCAGCCGGTGCGTCAATCTTCCTCTGCCGGTGCCCCCGAAGGAGCAGGAGGCGTGACATCTGCAAAAGCGATGTAGGATTCCCGTTTAAAGTAATTGTAGGTTCAAAATAGCAGAAATAACATTTCAGGCACTTTTATTATACCATATCAGGCCGCTTATGGCACAGCAATTTTACAGACCCAGGAATTTCCTCACCTCGTCCGCCATGCCGTCTTTCCCGCATACGGTCTTATGAAGGACCTCTGCCGTCCTGAGGCTGTTGACCGCTTCGGGGACCGCGTCGCCGGAGATCTCGGAGAGTCTGTCCGCCAGATCCAGGTCGGACAGGCCGGAGGGCTGTCCCAGAGCTTTCATGACAGCTCTCTCGAACTTGAAGGGGCTGGCGGTAAAGTCGATGACCGCAGGGGTCCTGTCCCCCGTCCCGGCCAGATACTGATCGTATACGGCGCTGGCAACGGCGGTATGGGGATCCAGCACATATCCGTCCTTCTCATAGACTTTGCGGATCTGGGCTGCAGTGGCCTCCTCGTCGGCATAGCCGCCGAAGAAGACATCCATCCTTCCGCGCATCTCTTCCGTTACGGTATAGACGCCCTTTTCGGTCAGGTCCTTCATGAGGGCGGCGTTCTTACCCGCGTCATTGCCGGAAATATAATAGATCAGGCGCTCCAGGTTGCTGGAGATCAGGATATCCATGGAAGGAGAGGAAGTCAGAATAAAGTCTCTGTTCCTGTCATAGGACCCTGTCCTGAAGAAGTCGAAAAGCACCTTGTTGGAGTTGGAGGCGCAGATCAGCTTTCCCACAGGAAGGCCCATCTTCATGGCGTAGAAGGCCGCCAGGATGTTGCCGAAGTTGCCGGTGGGCACCACGAAATTGACGGGGTCGCCCGCCTTGATAACGCCGTCCTTTAAAAGACGTCCGTAGGAATAGACATAATACACGATCTGGGGGACCAGACGGCCGATATTGATGGAGTTGGCGGAGGAGAACTGGTAGCCCGCCTTTGCAAGCTCTTCCTTCATGGCCTTGTCCGTAAAGATCTTCTTGACCCCGTTCTGGGCGTCGTCGAAGTTTCCTTTAATGCCGATCACGCAGGTATTTGCCCCCTTCTGGGTCACCATCTGCTTCTCCTGGATGGAGGAAACACCGTCCTTGGGATAGAACACGATGATCTTTGTTCCTTCCACGCCGGCAAATCCGGCCAGGGCCGCCTTGCCCGTATCGCCGCTGGTGGCGGTAAGGATCACAATCTCCTTATCTTCATGGTTCTTCTTTGCCGCCGTGATCATCAGGTGGGGCAGGATGGAAAGGGCCATGTCCTTGAAGGCGATGGTGGCGCCGTGGTAAAGCTCCAGATACCAGGCGTCGGAGGTCTTATGGAGCCTTGTGATCTCAGGAATGTCGAACTTGCTGTCATAGGCTCTTTCGATGCAGCCTCTCAGCTCTTCTTCCGTATAGTCGGTCAGAAGAAGCTTCATGACCTGGTAGGCCGTCTCCTGATAGGACATGGAGGCAAAATCCTCAAAGGGCCTGTCCAGGGCCGGGATGACAGTGGGGACGAACAGTCCGCCGTCATCGGAGAGGCCTTTCAGGATGGCCTTTGAGGCTGTGATGGGGGCGCTGGCGCTTCGTGTGCTCTTGTATAATACTTCCATATGTGATCCTTTCTGCCGCATCCCTGCGGCTCTGAGGGAAAAGGAGAATCTCCCGTCCCCTGCAGGGGCTTATCCCGATAATGTTGATAGTGTAACACATCTTTTCCGATTTAGGAAACCTGGCGGCATGTTTTTTTCCGTCCGCAGTGCAGGTCATTTCCTCAGGATATTTGCGCTTGCCCCTTCTTATGTGCTAGACTGTAGCAGAAACACAGACCATTCCTTTACCCTCCGGGGGAAATCAAAATGCGCATCATCACAAAACTTCTTGACATCGGAGAAGACTATCTTCAGGTCATAGAAAGCCTTCTGGAAAAGGAGGCTCCCCTGGCGGATACTCTTTTTCTGGATATAGAGACCACCGGCCTTTCGCCTGCCCAGAGCCGGATCTATATGATCGGCTGTCTCTACTATGAATCCGACGGCTGGCACATGATCCAGTGGTTCGACAATACGGGAACGGATGAAAAGCTCCTTCTCTCATCCTTCCTGCTCTTCGCAGCCCGTTATCATGTCCTGATCCATTATAACGGGAACCGCTTCGACCTCCCCTTCCTGACGGCCCGTATGGAGGCCCTGGAGCTGGAAGGCTCCCTTTCCTCCATGAATTCCCTGGACCTTTACAGGATCCTGCAGCCCTACAGGAACATCCTGGGCCTTCCCGACTATAAGCAGCAGACCGTGGAGGAATACTTCGGAACGGGAAGGACCGAGGAAGAGAGCGGAAAAGACCTGATCCGGGTCTATCAGCAGTATATTGGCAATCCCTGCAAAGAACTCCTGGATCCTCTGACAGAGCACAACGAGGCCGACCTGGAGGGCCTTCTGTCCCTGGTCCCTGTCTTTATCTACAGACATCTTCCCACCCTGGCCCTGACCGTAAAAAGAGCCCAGGCAGACTACTACAGGGACGTGAACGGAAAGCGCAGAGAGGAAATGATCCTCTATTTCGATACGGACCTGATCATCCCTGCCCCTCTCCGCGCGGGCATGGACGGGTGTCATTTAAAGATCGAGGGCAGCAGCGGCGTCCTTAAAATTCCCATTTACAATGAGGAAATGAAATATTTCTACGCCAGCTACAAGGATTACTACTATCTGCCGGAGGAAGATACGGCCATCCACAAGTATATCGCCTCCTACGTGGACAGGGACAACAAGGTCCCGGCAAGGCCCGACAACTGCTATACCAGAAAGACTGCCTTCTACCTGCCCCAGTGGCAGACCGGCCAGGACAGCCTCTTCCGCAGGCCCTTCTTTAAAAGATCCTACAAAGATCCGGATCTATTTTTCGAATTTACGGACGACCTGAAAAAAGACCGGAACTTTCTTTCCGACTATGCAGGCCATGTATACCGCCATCTGATCGGCATCTGACCGGAAGACGGCACACAGCACACACCGCAAACAGACAGCCCATCGCCTTTTTCAGGCGGTGGGCTTCTCTTTTTTCTCCGGAGCAAGCAGCGTCTGGCTCTGCAGATCCCTTTCCAAAACAAAAACGGCGGGGCCGCCAGGGCCTCGCCGTTTAAGGTTAAGCTATGAAATCAGGAAATTGAATTATTCCTCTTCATCCTTCTGAGCTGCGATAGCTGCTTCGATATCGAAGTTAACGACATCGGCATTCTCTCTTGCACGCTCTTCAGCACGTCTTGCTCTCTCCTGCTCGATCAGCATCTGCTTGATGGAAAGGCTGATCTTGTTGTTGTCTTCGTTGAAGTCAACGATCTTTGCAGTGACTTCCTGACCGGTCTTCAGAACATCGGAAGGCTTCTCGATGTGCTCTCTGGCGATCTGGGAAACATGAAGCAGGGCATCGATGCCGGGCTCGAGTTCTACGAATGCACCGAAATCGGTCATTCTTGCTACCTTACCGGTAACAACTGTACCGACTGCATACTTCTCAGCAGCGCCGGCCCAGGGATTGGACTCGGGGAACTTCAGGGACAGAGCGATCTTTGTGCCCTGGATATCCTTGATGAGGACTTTGAGCTTCTCGCCTACCTTGAAGACCTTCTTGGGGTTCTCAACACGGCCCCAGCTCATTTCAGAGATGTGAAGCAGGCCGTCAGCGCCGCCCAGATCAATGAATGCACCGAAGTCGGTGATGTTCTTGACAGTACCCTCTACGATATCATCCACATGGATGTTCTCGAAGAGCTTCTTCTGCATCTCAGCGCGCTGAGCTACCAGGAGCTGTTTGCGGTCGCCGATATATCTGCGTCTGTGAGGGTTGTACTCGGTGATGACGAAATCAATGGTCTGGCCGAGATACTTGTTGAGATCTCTCTCATATGTATCGGAAACAAGGCTTGCAGGGATAAATACTCTGACTTCGTCCACTACTACGCTGAGGCCGCCGGACAGAACCTGGGTAACTTCTGCGGAAAGGACTTCCTTGTTGTTGTAAGCTTCTTCAATTCTCTTGTTGCCGCGATCAGCTGCAAGTCTCTTATAAGAAAGAACGACCTGGCCGTCACCGTCATTTGTCTTAAGAACCTTAACGTCCAGCTTGTCACCGACGTTGAGAACTTCTGTCAGGTTAACGGAACTGTCGTTTGTGTATTCGCTTCTGGTCAGAACGCCATCAGATTTGTAGCCAATGTTCAGAATGGCTTCTTCCGGCTTAACGTCAATGACGATACCTTCTACCGCTTCCCCCGTATGAATTGTCTTAAATGATTCGTTTAACATTTGTTCAAAAGTTTTTTCAGACATTTACTTTGAACCTCCTCAATTATTCTTTTTGGGGTTGACGCCCCGGCGGTAATCCCTATCAGCTTTTCCGTTCCGTCCAGTTCTGCATCCAGGTCTTCCCACGTTTGTATGAAGAAGGTTTTGGGACAGCGCTCTCTGCAGATCTCATAGAGCTTTGCGGAGTTCGAGCTTGTCCTGCCGCCTATTACAATCATAATGTCCGCACTGGAGGCAATTTCCTGGGCCTCGGTCTGCCTTTCATGCGTAGCATTACAGATAGTATTCACACAAATTATAGTATAGCTTTTTTGTTTTAAGATGGCAACTAATTTTTCAAATTTTGTTGCGTTGAAGGTCGTCTGCGACACGATGCAGATTTCTTTTCCTTCTTCGCATTCGAAGGCCTCGGCCTCTTCCGGCGTCCCGATCACCGCGGCAGGGGTCTCGGACCAGCCCCGGATTCCCTCCACTTCGGGATGGTCGGCAGCTCCGATAATGACGATCTGCCGCCCTTTCGCGCTCTCCTCCGCCACGGTCCTGTGAATCCTTTTGACAAAGGGACAGGTGGTATCCACCACTTTGAGCCCTGTGGCCCGGATCTCCTCCTCTTCCTTTCTGGACACTCCGTGGGAGCGGAGGATCACGGTCCCTTCGGTAATCCCTTTCAGATCCTCGGGGGAATGGATGATCTTTACGCCCTTTGCCTCCAGGTCTCCGATCACCGTTTCATTGTGGATGACAGGACCGTAGGTAAAGATGGGGCCGCCCTTTTCCACTTCCTCATAGACCGTATCCACGGCTCTTTTTACGCCGAAACAGAAGCCGGCGCTTTTCGCTGTGACAACTTCCATAACTCTCCGATTCCGCCTGTCAGCCTACCTTTTCGTGATAAACGGCAAGGATCCTGTCCGTTACCTGGTCGATGGTCATATAGGAGGAATCCACCAGGACTGCATCCTCTGCCTGCTTCAGGGGCGCGTGCTCTCTGGTCATATCCCTGTGGTCTCTCTCCGCGATCTCCGCGGCGATGACGGAAAGGTCTGCCTCCACGCCCTTTGCCTGCAGTTCCTTATAACGGCGCTGTGCTCTGACTTCCACAGAGGCGGTCAGATAAATCTTGCAGGGAGCGTCGGGAAGGACCACGGTCCCGATATCTCGTCCGTCCATGACCACGTCCTTTTCCCTGCCGATCTTCTTCTGCAGAGCGGACATCTTGGCCCGGACGTCGGGATTGACAGAGCTTTTGGAAGCCATATTTCCCACTTCCTCGGTCCTGAGGAAGGCGTTGACATTCCTTCCGTTCAGGATCACCGCCTGCTCGCCGTCTATATATTCGATGGAAATATCCGCCTGGTCGCAGCAGGCGCTGATGGAGGCGCTGTCGTCGGGAGAGATGCCCTTTTCAATGAGGAAAAGAGCCATGGCCCGGTACATGGCGCCGGTATCTACATATATATAGGAAAGGGCTGCCGCCACCTTCCTTGCAATGGTACTCTTGCCGGCCCCCGCAGGTCCGTCGATCGCGATATTCTTACCCATTTTTATTATCTCCTGTGTATTTGATCTGCGGGATCAGGCCCGCCTTTTTATTATACGTTCAGACGCTGCATCCCGCAAGATGCCCCGTGGACCAGGCCAGCTGCAGGTTGAATCCGCCCGTATGGGCATCGATATCGATGACCTCTCCGGCGAAATAAAGCCCCTTTACCAGCTTCGATTCCATGGTGGAAGGGTTGATCTCCTTAGTGGAAATGCCGCCTCTTGTGACGATGGCTTCCGCAAAGCCTCTGGTTCCGGTGACGGTCATGGGAAGGGCCTGTATAAGGGCCGAAAGGGCGCGGATCCCGGCCTGGTCGATCTTTCTGACTTCCAGGTCCTGTCCGAAGCCGGAAAGGTCCGCCATCTCCTCCGCCAGCCTCTGGGGAAAGAGAGAGCGGAGGGCGTTGGAGAGCTTTTTTCCGGGTGCCTGGGCAAATTCACGGGCAAGGCGCTCTTCCAGCTCCTCTCCCGGAATGGCAGGCTTCAGATTCAGAAAGGCCCTGTAGCCCTGAGGATGCCTGCCGAAATCCAGGTAGCAGGACCCAGTCAGTATAATGGGCCCCGAGATCCCGAAATGGGTAAAGAGCATTTCTCCGAAGTCTTCGTAGACCGGTTTTTTCTTTCCGGAGGCCTCTGCCGCTTCCAGAGGATAAAAAGAGACCGAAACATTTTTAAGGGAGAGCCCCTGCAGGCGGATCGGCCAGTCTTCCTTTACGGTCAGAGGGACCAGGGAAGGAGCGGGCTCCACGATGCTGTGGCCCAGCTCTTCCGCCAGGCGGTAGCCGTCTCCGGTGGAGCCTGTGGAAGCGTATGACCTGCCGCCGGTGCAGACAATGACCCTGTCACAGGAAACTTTCCTTCCGTCGTCCAGGATCAGTCCCGTCACCTTTTTTGTCTGGACGAGCTTTTTGCCCTTGCCCGCCTTTTTTGCATATTTGGGATCTCCTCCGGGCGCTGGCGCCTTTTCGGTATCTTCCAGATCCTCCGTCAGGATCTCCCTGATCCCCTGGCGGTAAAAGACCCGGACGCGCATCTTCCGCAGATAGTCCGTAAAGGCCTTTGTCACGTCGGAGGCATGGTCCGATACCGGAAAGACTCTCTTTCCCCTCTCCACCTTGACGGGACAGCCGTTTTCCTCTACAAAGTCCATGACCCTCTGCTGGTCATACTGGTAAAAGGCGCTGTAGACGAACTTGGGATTGCGGACCACATGGGTGAAGAACTCCTGTGCCTCACAGGCGTTTGTCAGGTTGCACCTGCCCTTGCCGGTGATGTAGATCTTCTTTCCCGCCTTTTCATTCCGTTCGTAGACAGTGACTTTATGTCCTTTCTCCGCAGCCGCGGCGGCTGCCATCAGGCCGGAGGCGCCGGCGCCGATCACAACAACATTTTCAGAAGACATGGCTTCTTCCTTTCGCTGATCAGTGCATGGACCTTGATCCATCCTTAAATCTCTTTCAGAGTACTATCATTACACAAAAGTGAAAAAGCCGCAAGGACGCAAAAAAACTGCAGTCTGTGACAGGTCACAGACTGCAGTCCTTACTGCTCTATATTAGAGACTTCAGATCCTCATTACTTGTTGTAGTTTACGATCTTGCCGAAGTCTTCGGTCAGAGCTGCGCCGCCGATCAGGCCGCCGTCGATGTCGGGCTGTGCGAAGATCTCGGGAGCGGAGGAACCCTTAACGGAGCCGCCGTACTGGATGCGGATCTTCTCAGCAGTGTCAGAGCCGTACATTTCGCAGATCAGCTCACGGATAGCCTTGCAGACTTCCTGTGCCTGTGCGGTGGTAGCGACTTTGCCTGTGCCGATTGCCCAGATAGGCTCATAAGCGATGACCATGGAAGCTGCCTGCTCGGCAGTAACGCCCTGGAGGTCGCTCTTCAGCTGCAGACGTACCCAGTCGATGGTAACGCCAAGCTCTCTCTGCTCAAGAGACTCGCCGCAGCAGAGGATGGGGGTAAGGCCATACTCGAATGCCTTCAGAACCTTTCTGTTCAGGAATGCATCGTCTTCCTTGTAGTATTCTCTTCTCTCGGAGTGGCCGATGATGACGTATTTGACGCCTGCATCTACCAGCATAGCACCGGAAACTTCGCCAGTGAATGCGCCCTTGTCCTTGTCAGAAATGTTCTCTGCGCCGACAGCTACGTTTGTGCCCTTGACTGCTTCCACAACAGTGGTGATGTCAACAGCGGGTACGCAGTAAACTACGTCCACATCGTCATTCTGTACCAGGGGAGCCAGCATCTCGACCAGAGCCTTTGCTTCGCTGGGAGTCTTGTTCATTTTCCAGTTGCCTGCTACGATTTTTCTTCTTGCCATTTTATTCTCCTTATTTATGAAAATCAGCCTACGACCGATTATTTATCGTTAGCTGCCGCAACGCCGGGAAGCTCTTTGCCTTCCAGGAACTCCAGGGAAGCGCCGCCGCCGGTGGAGATGTGGCTCATCTTGTCAGCGAAGCCCATCTGGATAGCTGCTGCTGCGGAGTCGCCGCCGCCGATAACGGTGGTTGCGTCTGTGTCAGCCAGTGCCTGTGCAACGGATCTTGTGCCGGTTGCAAGGATCGGGTTCTCGAATACGCCCATAGGTCCGTTCCAGACAACAGTCTTGGCGGTCTTGACAGCGTTGCTGTAAAGCTCGATGGTCTTGGGGCCGATATCCATGCCCATCTTGTCAGCGGGGATCTTGTCAGCATCAACGACTTCTGTTGCGATCTCGGCATCGATAGGATTCGGGAATTCGGATGTAACGACAGTGTCGACGGGAAGCAGGAGCTGCTTGCCGTTGTCGGCCGCCTTCTTGATCATCTCTGCGCAGTAGTCGATCTTGGACTCGTCTACCAGGGACTTGCCGATCTCATAGCCTTTGGCCTTCAGGAATGTGTAAGCCATGCCGCCGCCGATAATCAGGGTGTCGCACTTCTCAAGCAGGTTGGAGATAACGTTCAGCTTGTCAGCAACCTTAGCGCCGCCCAGGATAGCAACGAAAGGACGAACAGGATTCTCAACAGCGTTGCCCAGGAAGTCGATTTCCTTCTGCATCAGATAGCCGACAACTGCCGTGTCAACCAGGTTTGCAACACCGACGTTGGAGCAGTGTGCTCTGTGGGCGGTACCGAATGCATCGTTTACGAAAACGTCGCAGATGGAAGCCAGATCCTTAGAGAATGCTTCGCCGTTCTTGGTCTCTTCTTTTCTGTAACGGGTGTTCTCAAGGAGAACAACGTCGCCGTCCTTCATAGCGGCAATTGCAGCCTTTGCGTTCTCGCCGACTACGTTGTCGTCTTTTGCGAAGACAACTTCCTTGCCCAGAAGTTCGGACAGTCTGACAGCTACGGGAGCCAGAGACAGCTCAGGCTTGGGCTCGCCCTTCGGCTTGCCGAGGTGAGAGCAGAGGATGACCTTGCCGCCGTCGGCGATCAGCTTCTTGATGGTAGGAAGAGCTGCCACGATACGGTTGTCATTGGTGATCTTGCCGTCCTTAAGCGGAACGTTGAAGTCGCATCTGCACAGAACGCGAAGTCCCTTTACATTGATATCATCAACGGATTTCTTATTCAGTCCCATTCTATATACCTCTTTACTTATTAAAAATCTCTGCGGCATCCTCTCGTGCCCGGACAGACTGCCGCTTCATCAAAAAAAGGGCCCGGTCCATATGACCGGACCCTGTTAGGTCATTCCGTTATTTCTTTAAGATCTGAATTACTTGTTCAGGAACTTTGCGAAATACTTGATTGTTCTGCACATGTTGGATGTGAAGGAGTTCTCGTTGTCATACCAGGAAACAACCTGAACCTCGGTCATGTCGTCGCCGATAGGGTTAACCATGGTCTGAGTTGCATCGAACAGAGAACCATAGGTCATGCCGACGATATCCTTGGAAACGATGAGGTCTTCGTTGTAGCCGAAGGACTCGTTTGTAACGGATTTCATCTTTGCATTGATCTCATCAACGGTAACTTTGCCTTCAACAACTGCGAACAGAAGAGTTGTGGAGCCTGTAGGGCAAGGGATACGCTGTGCAGCGCCGATGAGCTTGCCGTTCAGTTCAGGAACTACAAGGCCGATAGCCTTAGCTGCGCCTGTGCTGTTGGGAACGATGTTCTCAGCTGCTGCTCTGGATCTTCTCTTGTCACCCTTTCTCTGAGGGCCGTCAAGAACCATCTGGTCGCCAGTGTAAGCATGTACTGTGCACATGATACCGGACTTGATGGGAGCCAGATCGTTAAGAGCCTTAGCCATAGGTGCAAGGCAGTTGGTTGTGCAGGATGCTGCAGAGATGATGTTATCATCAGCTGTCAGGGTCTCATGGTTGGTGTTGTAAACGATGGTCTTCAGATCATTTCCTGCAGGAGCGGAAATAACGACCTTCTTGGCACCAGCATCGATATGAGCCTGAGCTTTAGCCTTGGAGGTATAGAAGCCTGTGCACTCCAGAACTACGTCGATGTCCAGCTCGCCCCAGGGAAGGTTCGCTGCGTTTGCTTCTTTGTAGATTTCAATCTCAGTGCCATCAACGATGATGGAATGATCTGTGGAAGAAACCAGATCCTTCTTGTCATAGGAACCCTGAGAAGAATCATACTTCAGAAGATATGCAAGCATATCAGGGGAGGTCAGATCGTTGATTGCAACGATTTCAAAACCTTCTGCCTGGAACATCTGTCTGAAAGCCAGACGGCCGATACGACCAAAACCATTAATTGCTACTCTTACTGCCATTTTGTTTTCCTCCTAATAGAATTAGAATTATTGATGCAACATGGTCTGCATGTGCAGATTTGTTCATTACCGTTATTTTACAGCAATCTACCCATATAATTCAAGTGGATATCGTAAATAATTGATAAAAAATGAACAAATATGATTTGATATATTGACCAATTTTACGATTAAGAATAAATCTGTATACGTTTTAATTTGTGTAAATCCACATATGAAATTGGTCAATAGTCACATTTATTCGTCATTTTTCAGTTTTCTTTTCATTTTTACAGGACATTTCCGGCGGCATGGGCCGAATGGACTGAACATGGAAGGCGTATTTTTGACGGAGCCAGGTCTGATTTTGAACCAAATCGCCGTCCTGCGGCGATAGCCTGCCAAGTTTACTGGTTTTAA
>CAMOGQ010000106.1 GCA_946614165.1 uncultured Lachnospiraceae bacterium | reverse complement strand
GCTGTACTGCCGCAGGAAAGCCTCAGGGCTCCTGCGGCAGTTTTCTTTCCCGGAAAGCCGGTGCCCTCCCGTGCATATTTGTCCAGGATGGCAGCGGCAGATCTGCCTGTATACTTACGGAGCATTGCAGAAAGGACAGACAAAGATCCGGCTGTTTTGCCTCACAGGCCTTGCCCGCCCGGATCCTTTTTGCAAAATACCTTTCCTGTTCCGTGCAGCTCCTGCACTCTGCGTCTCCGGGCGTCTCGCATACTCCATACGGAAAATACCGGCTCTGGTATTTTTAGTAATCTTCGCTGCAGGACCAGATACGCTCCTGCGCCATCACCTGTCCGGGCAGGAAAACGAATTCCGAATGAACGGGGGGCCAAAAGGCGCAGGCCCCCGAAAAAAATCCCGCCCCGGCCAAAGCCGGAGCGGGACAAAAGCCTGTACTTATGCAGTTTATATCTCAGCCTGGAATTCTCTGTTCGGAAGAAGGGGAATCTCCTTTCCTCCCAGGATCAGAAGGCCGTTTTCGGCATCGGTGCTGATACGCAGGATTCCGTTCCTGTGCCGGATCCTGACGGTCTTTTCACCGCCGCAGACCTGGAAGCCGCAGTCCAGAGTGCCCAGATGCTCCAGGGAAGGGGAAAGGACAAAGCCCGTCTCTCCCTTTTCGTTCAGCACGTGGGTCAGGCCCACCAGATAGCGCCCGATCAGATACAGGGGGCTGGCCGCCCATGCATGGCAGAGGCTCTTGCCGAAGCGGTCCCCGTACATATCGTACTGGCGGCTGACGGGCACCATGGGATCGAACTCTTCCCAGAAGGTCACGGCGCCCCGGGCCAGCATACCGCCCCAGTAGGAGACCATCCTGTCATAGAGAGCCTCCGTCATTCCCTCCTGGCCCAGCTCATCCAGCTCGTAGAAGGCAAAGTAGGGAGTGGTTACGGCGGGGATCTGAGGATTCAGGATCACGTTCTCCAGGACCTGTTTCCGTCTGTCTTCTCCGGCAATGCCGCAGCGCAGGGCAAAGATGTTGGTCTGACGGGAAACATGGCGCCTGCCGCTGGTGAAGGAGTCCACATAGGCTCCCTTCTCCCCGTCCCAGTACATCTCTTCGATATCCTTTTTCAGGATACTGAACCTTTCCTCATACAGGGCCGCATCGCCTTCTCTGCCCAGCAGGGAGGCTGCCTTTCCCATGATCTTCCAGCAGCCGGCGTAGAGCATCTGCTCCGCTCCCACGGGTCCTTCCTTATCCAGGTCGGCCCAGTCCACATAGATCCAGTCGCCGCTCCTGCCTGTAAAAAAGCCCTTTTCGTCTGTCTGGTCCTTTAAAAAGTCCATGAGAGACTGCATCTTTGCGTACATGGAGGCCAGATACTCCAGATCATGGTAGGTGATGCAGTGCTGCCAGACGGCAAAGATCCACAGCATGGTGTAGTCCGTAATGGTATTGATATGGGTGGTCATGGGATCGTTCCCCCGAAGAGCCGTAAGGGTCCTTCGGTCAATGGAGGGATCCGCGAAGAGATAGGGGTTGATGCAGATGCTCTGATAGGCGTCTCCGCCCCAGATCCACTTGTCCCTCTTGGCACCGTCAATAAAGAAGATGCCGCTGCAGAGGCTGAAGGTATGGGCCGCCACTTCCCAGATCCGGTTGAGCAGGCCGTCTCCGCTCTTGAAGAAGGCTCTGACCGGGATATCCACATACTGGTGGATGGCGTAGACCTCTCTGGCCCTGCCGGGAATAAAGACATAGCGGAAGGCGCACCTGGGGCAGCGTCCCGTCTCAGTATCCACCTGCCAGCTGTAGTAGCAGTGGAGCATGTCCAGGGCTTCCTCCCTGGACTCGCCGCAGCAGACCTGCATGGTCTTGACGTCCAGTATATCGATGGGGGTACCGTCCGTGTTCAGGACTTCCAGCATGGCGGTCAGCTCGGTCTCGAAAGTATAGAGATATCCGGAAACGGCGCCGGGGCCGGGAGCTCTTGTCTCCACAACGTTGCCTCTGTCGTCCTTTTCCACGAACACCTTCTCCGCGGAGACGGGGCTGTATACCTTTTCGGAGTATTCCCATACGGAAGGGTCCTGCCAGGGATCGGTGAAATACTCGGAAAAGCCGGCCGGCCTTGCGGGCGCGGCATAGTCGGAGGCCATCCAGCCCCGGTCGGAGCAGATGGTCTCGCCCTCGATATAGACGGCCGGGAAGGCCTCGATCCTGGCGCAGTGGATGGAAATGCCAACTTCCCCCCTGGGAGCCGTAATGACCTTCCCGAAGGGATATTTGTCCTCACCCACCACGACATGGCCCTGGCCCCTGCAGGTGACCCTGAACTCCGTCTCTTCCTCCAGAAGATAGGTCCTTCTAAAGACCACCCGGTTGCGGAAGCCCTCGCTCTTCCAGAAGGCAGGCCAGGAAAATCCCCTTTCCACGCGGCTGAAATTCTGCTTCATGGCAAAATATAATTCCATGTCTCCGGGATACCAGAGCCAGTAAGATTTGGTCATTTATATAAACCTCCTGATGAAAACCTTTTTTCCGAATCAGTATACTCACACCATACAAAAAGACAAGGGCAAAATCAATGACTTTTCAGCCCTTCCGCGGCCTGTTTTCAGTCAGATTTAAAAGCGGAGCTCTCCGGGGAGAGCTCCGCGCCAGGAAAAAGCCCGGGAGGCAGTGGCGCATAAAGCGCATCTCCCCTTCCCTGCTTCTTATGATCACTCTGCAAGAGGAATGACAGCCTCGGAAGATCCCCTTTCGTCCGTGACCTTTACCGTCACAGGGCCCGTGCCGTCTGCTCTTACCACGGTCAGGGCTTCGCCGAAATAAGTGGGAACGCTGGTCTGTGCGTAGTTTCCTTCAAAATAGGGAGCCGCGCTGCCAAGGCCCATGATCTCTCCTCCCAGGACTTCTACCTTCAGAGTATGCTTTTCCATGGGCTTCCAGGTGCCCTTTTCGTCCGTATACTGCATGGGGATATAGACGAGGCCTTCCTTTCTGACGGAGGCGCTCTCCGGTCTGACCTGAAGGATGGTCTCTTCCCCCGCGCTCTCCAGGCGGTCCCTGCCGATCACGATCCCGTATTCGTCATAGGATACGGCCTCGATGCTGCCGGAGGCATAAGGGACCCTGAAGGTGGTCCTGCAGTCCTTTTTCAGGAAGTTCTTTCCGGCGCTCTTTCCGTTCACGAAAAGCTCCACCGAATCCGCCCTGGCATAGACCTCCACCTCGGCCTCCCGGCCTTCAAAGCCCGGATAGGACCAGGACCGGATGGCCTTGGACATGGTCCAGCCGTTGAACTGGGGCTTTTTGTCATAGACGGGATAGACGCCGATATAGGGACCCTTCTCCCGGTCCAGGGCCACCCTGGTATAGTAGGCCTCGCACCGGGGCTTGCCGGACAGATCGATCCTTCCGTTGCCGCCGGTCATCTGGGTCTCGGGGCGCTGGTCCAGGTAGTCGGAGAACTCCGCTCCCCCAAGGCCCGTTTCGCCTATATAGTCCCAGCCCGACCAGACGAAGTCGCCGATGATCCTGGGGTTGTCCTTTGCGATCTCCCAGAAGGCATAGGCGTCGGTGCAGAAGGTCTCGGATCCCAGGATCAGGCGGTCCGGATACTTCTTCAGATCCTTTTTATAGCGGTTGATGCCGTAGTTGTAGCCCGCGATGTCCATGGCCGCGAAGGCGTCCCTGGTCTTCCAGTCGGAGGGCGGGAGGGAGGCGCCGAACTTCATGAAGCCGGTGCCCATCTTTACCGCAAGCATGTTGTAGAATTCGGAGCCGACGGACTTCTTTTTCGCCTTCTTTCCGGCCTCTTGATCCGCCTTGACGGCGGCTTCCTTTGCCTGGGCCTCCGCCTTGTCGTCGGAATAGACGCCCAGGCCCACGGAGGAAAGGAAATTGAAGAAGATGTTGATGCCGCAGGTCACGGGCCTTCCCTCATCCAGGGAATGGAGATAGTGGGTGAAGCACAGCTGCAGGTCTATGCCCTTCTTCTGGGCCGTCTCCGCCACCTCGTTGCCCGTGGAATACATGATGACGCAGGGGTGGTTGTAGTCCTTGTCCACCAGGTCCTTCAGATCCTGCTTCCACCACTTCATCAGGGTCCCCGCATAGTCATACTTGGTCTTGTGCATGTACCAGTGGTCCACGTATTCGTCCATCATCAGCATGCCCAGCCTGTCACAGGCCGTGAGCAGGTCTTTGGATGCGGGATAGTGGGAGGAGCGGATGGCGTTGTAGCCGTTCTCCTTAAGGATCCTGACCTTTCTTTCTTCGGCCTCGGGATAGGTGCAGCCGCCCAGGACTCCGTTGTCGTGGTGGATGCAGGCGCCCCTGAGGATGACCCTCTTTCCGTTGATGGCAAGGCCCTTCTTCGCGTTCCAGGCAAGGGTCCTGATGCCGAAGGTCTCTTCGCAGGTATCCTCCCCGAAAAAGACGCGGCAGGTATATAAATAAGGATGGTCCACGCTCCAGAGCTGCGCATCCGGGATCTCCATCTCGGAAAGGGCTTCAAAGCCGGCGGACGTCTTCCGGGAAAGAGCCTGCGCCCCTGCCGCCTTTACGCCGTCCTTCAGGATCTCGATCCGGACAGGGCCGGGAGCGGATGTAAGGACCCTGACCTCGATCCTTGCAGGCTGAATGCCCAGCGTGGATATCTTTACCCCGTTTACGAGGATGCCCTCCTCCGGTCCCTGCCAGAGCCATACGGGGCGGATGATGCCGGTGCCGGAATACCAGCGGCTGTTGGGCTGATCCGCGTTCCTTGCGATGACGCGGATGCGGTTTTCTCCCTCCTTTACATGGCCCTTCAGGTCCACGTAGAAGTTGGTATAGCCGTAGGGACGCTCCATTACCAGGGTGTCATTCATATACACCTGGCTGTTGCGGTAGACCGACTCGAATTCCAGGACCATACGGGTCTTCAGATCCTCTTCGCTCAGGGTCAGGACCCTTTCGTACTCGTAGTCTCCGCCCTCGAACCAGCCTATGCTGCCCTCTCCCGTGCTCTCCGGGATACGCTTTTCCGTCCGCATGGCGTCATAGGGAAGCGTTACTCTGACCGCTTCCCCTTCCCTTGACAGGGGAGTGCAGGTCCAGTCGTGGTTAAAGTCTTTTTTCAGCATAGATACCCTCCCGGGCGCCTTTAAGCCCTGGGGAAAGGCGCCGCATACATATATAAGCAGTCATCTGTACATTCTATTTTACCGCAAAAGGGCCGGGAATGGGCCCCCCGGCGTGAAAAGCGCTTCCGGGAGCGCCAAATGCAGGGCCTTTTGGGGGGCTCCATCCGCCCCGGCGCATCTTTCCTCTTCCCCCTCCTCCAATTACAAACTTTTCCAAAATTTGTAAATTCACTGTGCCATAAGTCACAAAATGGAGTATGATTCTAGTATAGGATTTCTTATACTTGAAGGAGGTTTTATCATGAAAAAACTTACGAAACTCTTAACCGCTGCCCTTCTTGCGGCAGCCATCGCCTGCAGTTCCCTGTCCGCCATGGCGGCTTCTCCCGTTCTGACACAGACAGCCGCTGCAGAGAAAAAGGCTGACGCCTTCAAGGCCGATGCTCCCGCCGTCAAAGGGATCCGCAATACCCAGAACGGTATCCGTGTTGAGTGGAAGAAAGTCAAAAATGTAAAGTACTATGCCGTTTACCGCAAGGAAGGCAAGGGCAATTACAAGCTTCTGCGCACCACTGACAAGGCTTATCTGGTAGACAAGCAGGTCAAGGCCGGCACAGGATACAGCTACAAGGTCAGATGCGTTGACAAGAAGGGCAACTTCCTGAGCAAGAGAAGCAAAGAGCAGGTCATGTACAGAGTCGAGGCTCCCACAGTGACCCTGAGCGAAGCCAATGCAGACAAGACCTATGCCAAGGTAAAGGTCGCTGCCGCTGACAAGGCTGACGGCTATGAGATCGCCTACAGCAAGAGCGTTACCCTGAAGGATGCCAAGACCAAGGCTGTCGATGCTTTCAAGACAAAGACAAAGACCGTCAGGATCTCCGGTCTGGACAAGAACGAAGCTTACTTCATGCAGGCATGCTCCTATATCAAGGTCGGCAAGGTCAAATATTACTCCGCACCCGGCAAGATCGTTCTTTCCGTGAAGATCAACTGATCCCGGTCCGGATAAGGATATAAAAGCTGAAGCAAAGATTTAAGGAACCATAAAAGGGTCCGCCGCACTTTTAAAGTGCGGCGGGCCCTTTTTCTCATGTCTTCTCACAGCCACTTTCTGATGAAGTAGGAGGCGGTGCAGGACCAGGCGTGGCAGTAGGACAGGATGGCCTTGCTGCCGTAGGGGGAGGCATCCGGATCCAGAGGGTCGAAGACCTCCCAGAAGCAGTCGGCGCCCGCATCCACCATCTTTCCCCAGTAGCCCCGGATATAGTCCGTGATCTCCGCCGCCATGCCGTTGCGGCACAGGGCTTCCACATAGTAGTGGTGGGCATAGGGAGAAATGAGACGGATCCTGGGATCCACCATCTTAAGGCGCCGGAGCAGGGCGCAGTTCTCTTCCCTGCCGAATACCCCCGCCAGGACCATCCAGACCTGGCTGATCCAGGAGACCTGCCTGTCCTCTCCGCTGACAAAAAAGCCCAGGTCCGGCTCCCACAGGGATTCCCTGGCCGACCGGCAGGCAAAGTCCAGCCTCTCCCGGATCAAGGCCGCTTCCCTTTCGTCTCCCAGCACTTCCGCTATGTCAAGGCCGTAGCGCAGGCAGTAGATATAGACCCCCTGGGCCCCGGCCTGCTTGTTGAGCTCGCTGTTCCAGTCCAGGAAGCACCACCAGGAAGGATCGTCCCTGACGATCCCCCTCTGGTCCAGCCTTTCGGCTGCGATCCGCAGCTGAGTAAAGGCCGTCTCCGAAAGCTCCGCCAGGGTCTCCCTGTCTCCCGAGGCCTCAAAGTATTCAAAGAGGGTGGGCACAAAGAGGAGGCTGTAGTCAAAGAGGGCGGTATCGTCCACCTGAACCCTGGGGGCCGTAAAGAGGCAGGCTCCCACCTGGCCCCTGTTCATGCAGGCGCCCGCAAAAAGATAGAGGCAGCGCTTTACCAGGTCAAAGTTCCTGAAGGTCTCATAATTGACCAGGGCCTGGACCCGGAAGTCTCCCATCCAGAGCCTTCTGTCCCGCTTGGGCCCGTCCTCAAAGACATCCTGCATGCACTCATAGAGGGTCCTTGCCCCCACGGCGTCGATCTTTTTCAGGTCTTCTGCCAGGTCCTCCCGGCAGGGAAGGAGGGCCTCCCTGTCGGCCGAGGAGACCGTATCCACCGTAACGTCATCGATCATCAGCCGGTACTTTGGCGACGTATCCAGGACCGTGATCTGCAGGTAGCGGAAGGCGTAGCGCCTGTGGAGAGGGATCTCTCCCGGCAGAACGTCGATATGGCTGGTGGATTCCTGCAGCCAGGAGCTGGAAATGGAGCCGTGATAGTCGGCGGTAGACTCCCCGATCTCGGCAGGGGTCTCGCCGAACCGGACGGCCACATAGGCCGGAGCGTCCTGGGGAGAGCCCACGGACTTAAGGACTATGTGGGGATAGCCCACATAGTGGCTTCCGAAATCCAGGATCAGGGAATCTCCCCTGCCGTAGCGCCTCTCAAGGGCCTCCTCGACCGTTCCCTTCTCCTCTGCCCTCCAGGCACCTTCCTCCCATCTGACAGTGACTTCCGAGGAAGGCCGGACAGGGTGATGATGGATCTGAGGATGGAGCCTCTCCGCCTTCTCAAGAAAGGCATCGTTCGTGATCATCTGAAAATCTGCTATGGAATTGGTTATGGTGGCGATGGCTTTTTCCTGGGGCATACTGTCTCCTTTTATATATGCATCTATGAATTTTCCTTTTGCCTTTTCTATTATAGCCCAAAACAGAGCTCCTGTGTCCTGTCAGATGCGGCGTCTCCCCGCAGCGTACGCAAAAACGCAGGGAAGAACGGAAAACGTAAGGAAAAAAATCCCCCGGACCCGTCCCGGCCCTAAGATACGGCGCAGGATGGATCCGGGGGCGTAAAGCCCGCACAGCGGGGTCTTTGTTCAGGAATTATTTCAGGTCGCAGTAGAAGGGGATCATGTTCTCATGGATCCTGTACCTTCCGTTGGGCGCGCTCTGCACCCGGACCTTGACAGTCATGTCTCCTCCGGTCAGGGTGTTCCTTACCTTCACGTCCACAGTCTTGGACCTGCGGACGGTGCCGACGGTGATGCAGCCGCCGCTGACGGATAAGGTGGTATGGCCGTTGACCAGGGGATGGAAGGCGTTGACCCCCTTATTCTGCAGGTAGGTGATGTTGTTCTTGCACCATCCGGCCTGATAGAGCCTGACCCTTTCGTCGGGGTTGGTGTAGTAGACCACCGAAGGATTCACCGCGTTCAGGAAAGCCTGGGTATTGGAGGAAGCGCCTCCGTGGTGGCTGAGCTTGAAGATATCAGCGGAAATATTGATGCCCTTTTCAAGCAGCTCCTGCTCTCCGCTCTTTTCCAGATCGCCCGCCGTCAGGAATCTGAATCTCCCGCACTCGAACATGGTCACCAGAGAGTGGTTGTTGATATAGGTGATGACCTGGCCGTGGTCTGCGGAATTGCCGGTGAACTCGGGCCTGAGCTGCTGGAAGAGGACCGTGCCGTGCACCAGGCCGCAGTCCAGGGTATCTCCCGCATGGAGGGTGACCACCGGGATCCCCTTCTGCTTTGCCAGACTCACGGTCTGCTCATACAGCTGGGTATGGGTGGTGAACCATTTGGTCCCCTTGTTGCTTCCGTACATGTAGGAGGCGTCGGGGAGATAGATCTTCTCTACGGAGAAGTAGCCGTCCTTCAGGATGGCCGGCAGGGAGCCGATGTGGTCGTCGTGATAATGGGAAATATAGACGGAGAGGCGCTTGACGCCCATGGCCTTCAGCTTCTTGATCACGTTGGTCCCGCCCTTGGGCATGGTGGTATCCAGCAGCAGATAGTGGCCGTTGGATTCCATCAGAGTGGCGTCGCCGTAATTGGCTCCGTAGCTTCCCTTGGTATTGCCATAGTCGATGACGGTCAGCTTCATGGCCGCCTTGCCCTGCACATACATGCCCTTTTCGTCGAACCAGGCGTAGTTGCCGTCCACCTTCTGCCAGCCGGTCATGGGATTGCCCAGGGAATCGAAATTATAGCAGGCTCCGTTATACCAGATCAGGCCGGTGGCCATATCGCCCCGTTTGTGGCCCTCTCCGTCCGAAGGATAGTAGTAGTGCCATACGCCGTTCACCTGGTGCATGCCCACCCAGATGGTCTTGTCGGGATCCATGACGCCCTCTTCGTCAAAGAAGTAGGAGGTGTCTCCCATGGTGTACCAGCCCTTTACGGCTGCCCTCTGGGGCTGCGTGGAACTCTTCTGGGGCAGGAAGTAGTAGGTCTTTCCGTCCACGGTCTTCCAGCCGGTCTCCAGAACGCCCCTGGCGTTGGAATAGTAGCGCTCGCCCTGCCACTCGTTGACCCCGTAGAGAAGGACGCCGTCCTTTAAGAGGAAGGTCTCCTTCTTGATGGTCAGCATGCCGTTGTGGCCCTTGAACTTGCTGTTTCCGCTGGGATCGAAATACATCCGCTTTCCGCCCACGGTCTGCCAGCCGGTCTGGAGCTTGCCCTTATTGCCGGCGTAGTAGTAGGCGCCTTCATACTCCTGAAGGCCGAACTTCTGATAGCCCTCTTCCTTGTCGAAGATATAGAAGACGTTGCTGACGGCTTTCTTTCCCACTGCGGCTTCGTTGTGGACATGGCCGTTGACGGTGCTGTTGAAGAAGTAATAGGTCTTTCCGTTAATGTTCTTCCAGCCCGCCTGGAGCTCGCCGTTTCCGTTGGCATAGTAGAGGTGGCCGCCTTCGTGGAAGAAGCCGGTCCTGGGCTCGGGATCCAGGAAATACCATTTCTTGCCGATCTTCTGCATGCCCGTGATTCTTTCGAACTTACGGTTCTTGTCCGCGGTAAAGTACCATCTCTTCCCTTCAATGGTCCTCCACCCGGTCTGCAGAACGCCCTTGCTGTCCGCGTAGTAGAACTTGCTTCCGGACTCGATCAGGCCGGTCTTCAGGTAGGGATCCAGGAAATACCACTTGTTTCCCAGATAACGCTTTCCGGTCTGCATGACGCCCTTGTTGGTTTTGCCCACGGTAAAGTAGTAGCGCCTGCCTCCGATGGTCCTCCACCCGGTCTGCATCTTGTTGTTGACATAGTAGTAGGTCTTCCCCTTGATCAGACGAAAGCCGGTGGGGCCGTCCGTATAAACGATCCCCTCCTCTGCGGGGATCTCCTGGGTCTGTGTCTCTGCCGCTCTTGCATGGGCAGGAAAGCTGCCGGCGGCGGCAAGAAGGACCAGGGCCAGGAGGACCAGGAAGACGCTGTTTCTGATTTTTCTGACTGACATAGTCTTTTCTCCCTTCTTTCTGAATCAGCTGCCGGAGGATCCCATGCCCGTAAAGGATATTTAAGATTTCATAAGGATCCCCTGGATTTTTTTCATACCCTAACTCAAATCTTTCCCTAATTTAAATGATACACCTTTACGGGCAGATTTCATATTTGATAAGTCTTAATTCATGTCAAAAAACAGCCCGTTTACAACATGCTTTCCTGAACACCCGTAAAAAAGCTGAAAACAGACGGTATTCCGCTCTCAGGCGGAGAATTCTTTGCTTTTCTTTATTTTTCCCTGCCCTTCTCCCGGGGAAATCCCAGACCGCCGGGGCAGTGTAATGAGCCGATAAAAAAAGCAGGAGAGGCTTGTACAAACGGATATGGTGTAATGACGGCTGGGGGCTCTCCGGCCTTTTTCAGTTCCCGAACAGATAAAAAAACCCCTTTGGAGATGTACTGCTGCTCAGTACGTCCTCCAAAGGGGTATCTTCATGTCTTATTTTTCTTAAAACTGTCAGGAATCTGTCCTTGACATCGGGATCACTTTAGGAGCCTCCCCTGCTTTTTTATCCTGATGAAGCTGCCGCCCTCTTACTTAAGGTCGAAGCTGTAGAAGTTGAAGGAGCCCTTACCGGTAAAGACAAAGAAGAGCGCTTCCTTTCCGCATGCGTCTGCCAGTTCCAGGCGGGCGGAATAGCCCCTGACCTCTCCTCTGCAGGGCCGGATATGGATCCTGGCGGCGCTCTCACCGTATTCGCTGGTGCGCACTTCCAGAATACCTTCCGCGTTACCCTTCACGTTCACGCGGATCTTTGAGGTCTCCCGCAGGTCAAAGTACTTGAAGCCCGCCACAGATCCGTCGCACATGTTGGCCACGTACTGGTCGGGACCGGAGTTGCGGTCGCCTCCGTCCTGGGTGATATAGGGAAGACCCTTCTTAGGGCGCTTGATCATGGACAGGAAGCGGGTGCCGGCCTTTCCGTAGACGTTGCAGG
>CAMOGQ010000105.1 GCA_946614165.1 uncultured Lachnospiraceae bacterium | reverse complement strand
GAAGCCCGGACTTTCCTCACCTGCGCCCTTTCGGGACCTGCAGCCGCGATCACCCGCCCTGCTCATAATGTTCCTCAAAAAACAGTGCGGATACGAAGGACCGCACCCGCACTGTGATCTGATCATCTTCAAATACTGAATTTTAGACCAGTCAGAATCAATTGTCAATAAAAATGAAAACCATTTTCAAAATGCGCTTCCGCTATGTCAGACGGGGAAGCATCCTCCGCCCACAAATTCGCGGCAGATGGAGTTGGTGGGCACTGCGGCCGTATCCACGCCCACGAAATAGTCCAGGAACTTCAGGAGCCGCTTGGCTTCATAATATTCCGGTTCGTTCTGCTTGACATTGAAGAGCAGAGGCTCTGCAAACTGTTTCAGGATGGCCAGTTCGTAGATCAGGACGGAATTGAACACTGCGTCGGCGCTCTCCTGGAAGGGGAAGATGTTCTCCTCTTCTCCCTGCCTGACCTTCTTCCATCCGGACAGGGTATGCTGGGCGCTGGAGCCCCTGTTCCTGGAATCCCTGACCATACGGCGCAGGAGCCGGTTGTCGGAGGAAGGAATACGGTTGTGGTCGTCGATGTTGAGGGCCGTCAGGGCGCTGATATAGATCTTGAACTTGTTCTCGTCCGGCAGATCCTCCGTGCTCCTGGGATTGAGCCCGTGGATGCCTTCTATGATCAGAACGTCGGACTCGGACAGCTTCATGTAGTTGCCCTTGTATTCTCTCTTGCCGGTCTTGAAGTTGAAGGAAGGAAGCTCTATGGTCTCCCCGGCCAGCAGATCGTTCATGTCGTCGTTGAAAAGCTCCAGATCCAACGCTTCGATCACGTCGAAGTTGTAGTTGCCGTCGATGTCGATGGGGGTCTTTTCCCTGTTGACGAAATAGTCGTCCATGCTGATGATGTGAGGGATCATGCCGAAGGACCGCAGCTGGATGGACAGCCTGTGGGCAAAGGTGGTCTTGCCGGATGAGGAAGGACCTGCCACCAGGACGAACTTGACGTTGCCCCTGTCATGGATCTGGCAGGCGATCTCTCCGATCCTGCGCTCCTGCAGGGCTTCCTGGACCAGGATCATGTCGGAAATGTTTCCTTCGCAGATCCGCTTGTTGAGCTGGGCCACGTTGTTGATGTTGACCAGGTCTCCCCATCTGGAGCAGAGAAGCTGCTGGGCAAAGATCTTGGGAGATTCCTCGAAGGGCTCCAGCTCGTCCGGATTTTCGGCCGTGGGCAGGACAAGGAGCAGGCCGTTCTGATAGGCCTGGACCTCGAACTTCTTTACATAACCCGTAGCGGGCAGCATGAAGCCGTAGAAGTAATCGTAGTATCCGTCCATGCCGTAGACATTGATGGTGGAGCTTCTGCGGAAATGGAAAAGCGCCTCCTTGTCCGTCATGTTCTGACGGCGGAAGAGCTCCATGGCATCGTCGATGGGATATGTCTTCTTGCTGATGGGCAGATTCTTATCGGAGATGACCCTCATTTCATCCTGGATCTTTCTGGCCAGCTCCGGAGTGACGCGGATCCCTCCCACGACTCTGCAGTAAATGGCGTTGCCGGCAGAGAAATCGATGATAATGCGGATCTTCTTTTCAGTATTGCCAAGTACGTTCCTGGCAGCCTTGATCAGCATCATCTGAGCCGTCCGGATATAGGTATTATGACCGGCAGACTCTTTTGTGGTGATGAAGTTGATCACACCGTCCTTCTCCACCCTCTTGGTCAGCTCCTTCATCTTTCCGTTGAAGTAGACCAGAGCGATAGAATTATTATAGGCAGGCTGAAACTCGGATACGACTTTTTCATAGGTAGTGCCCTTGTCATACTGTCTGATAGCACCGTTGATCATTATTGTCGGCATAGAACCCTCCTGGAGAAAGATTGTTTATACAAGCATTATACTTCAAAAACAGGAAATGTTTCTGTTAAATTTCCATATATTAGGTTAAAAAGTAATAACCCAAGGGAATTTCCGGAGGTCTATACCTCGGTAAAGTACTCTTTTTCTTCCTGAAGGAAGACTTCCAGCCCGGGGAAACGGTCTTTCAGATAATCCGCCATATAGGGAACGAAGATCTTTTCCACCCCGTAGTGGCCGGCATCGATGACGCAGATGCCTTTTTCCACGGCGTCGATCCCGGCGTGATGATTGATGTCGCCGGTAATCATTACGTCCGCTCCGGCCGCAAGCGCCAGGTCGATCTCGCTTTTTCCGGACCCCGGCAGAACGGCCAGGATCCGGATCCGGGCATCCGGATCTCCGTAGAAACGAACACGGGGGATCCGGAAGGCTTTTTTGACGGCCTCGGCGGTGCCGGCAAGGGTCATGGGCTGTGCGGCCCTTCCCACCTTTCCAATCCCGTGGGGGCCTTTTTCGTCTGCTCCCGTGACCTCCAGGATGGTCTGATCCGTGAGGGAGAGCATGTCCGCCGCGGCATCCGCCATGACGGCCACATCGAAATTGGTATGCATGGCATAAAGAGCCATGTCCTTTCTTATGATCTCCAGGATCCTTTTCCCGGTAAAATCCCGGTCCGTCACATGCTTTATTCCGTCAAAGAGCAGGGGGTGATGGGTCAGGATCAGGTCCGCTCCCGCTTCCTCTGCCTTTTCTATGACTTCGCCTGTGGCATCCAGCGCTATATATACCTTTCTGACTTCCTTGCCGAATCGGCCCGCCTGGAGCCCGCAGTTGTCCCATTTCTCGGCATAAGAAAGGGGACAGAGCTTTTCCAGCTCCTCCAGAAGCTTTTCCAGTATCATGGCTTTTTTCCCTCCTTAAAGGCCAGAAGGCCGATGCGGATCATCCGGACCGTATGGGAGATGGCGTCATGCCTTTCCCTGCGGCGCTCTCCTTCTCCCGCAGCTTCTATGGAAGACAGGATCCTTTCGTTAATGGACAGCTGCCATTCAAGAAAGACCTTCAGAAGAGAATCCTTTTCCCTTAAAAGTACGGGGCCGAACCGGTCCTCCGCTTCCAGGGCGTCTTCCTCCGAAAGGCCCTCAGGCCAGCAGGGCCTTACCCGGCTTCCCCTTACGGCGTGGATCACGGGATAATACTTCCCGTCCTCCAGGATCAGGGCTTCCCGGTCTATGCCGTATCCCAGATCCCTGAGAGAGCACCTTACCAGCCACTGGTCCGCCTGGGGGGACAGGACCATTTCCTTAAAGTCCCTGCTTTTTTCCGGCTGCCGCATCAGGATATCGCTGATGATCCTGCCTCCCATGCCGGTCACAATGAGGCAGTCCGCCTCTCCCGGCCCGTAGGCGTCAAGGCCGTCGGAGAGCCGCAGGACCACTCTGTCCTCTTCTTCGTAAAGGGCCAGGTTTTCCCCGGCCTTTATAAGAGGGCCGGGAATCACGTCCATGGCCAGGGCAGAAGGGATCCTTCCCTCCTTCAAAAGAGCAATGGGCACATGGGCGTGATCGCAGCCTACGTCGCATACCCTCATCCCGGGGCTGACCATGGACGTGATGGCCCTGAGCCGCCCCGAGAGTCTGGGCGTCTGTTCCGTTCTTTTCATATCAGTCCAGGTAATCCTTGAGCTTGCGGCTTCTGGAAGGATGACGCAGCTTTCTCAGAGCCTTGGCCTCGATCTGTCGGATACGCTCTCTGGTAACGTTGAATTCCTTGCCGACTTCTTCCAGTGTTCTGGCTCTTCCGTCGTCAAGACCGAATCTGAGGCGCAGTACCTTCTGCTCCCTTTCCGTCAGAGTCCCCAGGACCTCGGTCAGCTGCTCCTTGAGCAGAGTGAAGGCTGCCGCGTCGGCGGGAACGGGGACGTTGTCGTCCTGAATGAAGTCACCCAGGTGGGAATCTTCCTCTTCACCGATGGGAGTCTCCAGAGATACAGGCTCCTGGGAGATCTTGATGATCTCGCGGACTCTCTCTACAGGGATATCCATTCTGTCGGCCACTTCTTCGGGACTGGGCTCACGTCCAAGCTCCTGCAGGAGCTGTCTCTGCACACGGACCAGCTTGTTGATGGTCTCTACCATGTGCACGGGGATGCGGATGGTCCTGGCCTGGTCAGCGATGGCCCTGGTGATAGCCTGACGGATCCACCATGTGGCATAGGTGGAGAACTTGAAGCCCTTGTTGTAGTCGAACTTCTCCACTGCCTTGATCAGGCCCAGGTTGCCCTCCTGGATCAGATCCAGGAAAAGCATGCCGCGGCCCACGTAGCGCTTGGCGATGGAAACTACCAGACGGAGGTTGGCTTCCGCCAGACGCTTTTTGGCGTCCTCGTCGCCCTCTTCCATCCTCTTGGCCAGATCGATCTCTTCCTCGGCGGTCAGAAGAGGCACCTTACCGATCTCCTTCAGATACATTCTTACGGGATCTTCGATATTGACGCTGTCGGGAACGGTCAGATCCAGGTCGGGATCCACTTCATCCGTGCCTTCTTCCACAATGGCGTCCAGCTCTTCTTCGGGTACATCGTCTTCGGTCTCCTTGACTCTGACCACATCGATATTGGATTTCTCCAGGAAGTTCATGACCTCATCCAGCTTTTCCTCTTCCAGCTTCAGATCCTTGAAGGTGTCGATGACGTCGTTGTAGTCCAGCATCTTGTCGGCCTGGCCTTTTTCCACCAGAGTCGCAAGACGGGCCTTGAATTCTTCCATGGTCTTTTCATCAAACTGTGTGTTCATAGATTCTCATTACCTCTCTTATCTCTAAAAAGCAGAAATCCTTTCCTCCTACTGCCCCGAAGGCTTCGATAAATGTACCGTAACACCGGAAAGCTTCTGCTGTTTTTTCTTTTCCTCGAACATCTGCCGGATAACAGCGTCGTCCTTTTCATTGACTTTCTGCAGCCTCGACACGGTCCCCCGCTTGACCGATGTCATGATCTCCGTCAGGGTCTTGACGGGATTGGGGTCCCCTTCGATCCTTTCGGAGAACAGGGAAGCCGCCTCTTCCTGGTCCTCGGGCGTTTCGAAGATCCCTATGAGAGAAGCCGCCGTCATGGATCCCTCCGGGTCCTTTCCGGCTTCCAGCCTCTGCCAGAGGGCCGATGCCGCCTGCCTGTAGATTCCCTCTTCGAAGTCCTCCGGAGAAAAATATTCCCTGATCTGGGAAAAGAGGCCGGGATCGTCCACCAGCCAGGTCAGAAGAAGTCTCTGGCTGCGCAGGTCCGAAGCCGCGGCAGGGGTCTTTTTCTCTTTCCTGTCTCCTCTTTCCCGGGCAGGCCTTTCAAGGCGGGAAGGGGGCGCCGTCAGGCCCTCGGGGGTCCCTGCTCCGGCTCTCCCGTAGGAAGCCACTGCCCTTTTGAGAGATTCCTCTTCTATGAAATACTTTCTGGCCATCTCGCGCAGGTAGTTGTTCCTCTCGATCTCGTCCGTGAACTCGCAGAGCCTTCTGGCGATCTCGTGGGAGAAATCCGTGCGCTGGGCCGGATCGTCCATGCGGTAGCCTGCCTCCAGCTGACGGATCTCATAAAAGAAGCCGTTCTCGGCGTGTTCGATCCGTTTTTCGAATTCTTCGGATCCCAGGGCCTTTATGAACTCGTCCGGGTCCTTGTAGGGACGAAGGTCGATGACCCTGCCGTTGAGACCGGTCCCCCGGATGATCTTTATGTTCCTGAGAGCCGCCTGAACGCCGGCTCCGTCGCTGTCGTAGGCCAAAAGAACGTTTTTGACATATCTGCGGATCAGCAGGGCCTGCTGCTGGGTAAAGGCCGTTCCCAGAGAAGCCACCGCCTCGGTAAAGCCTGCCTGGTGCATGGCGATCACGTCCATGTATCCCTCACAGAGGATAAAATAGGGCTTTTTGGTCCTTCTGGCCATGTTCAGGCCGTAGAGGTTGCGGCTCTTGTCAAAGACCGGAGTCTCCGGGGAATTCAGATATTTGGGCTTTCCGTCCCCCATGACGCGGCCGCCGAAGCCTATGACCCGGCTGCCAGTGTCCTGTATGGGGAAGATGACCCGGTTCCAGAACTTGTCGTGCATCCCCCGCTTTTCGTCGAAGGCGGCAACGCCGGCTTTCAGGATCACCTCGTCGGAAAAGCCTTTCTCCTTCAGCATCCTGACCAGGTCATTGTTTCTCCCGTCCGCGTATCCCAGGCCGAATTTCTGCATGGTCTGGGGGGACAGGTTTCTGCCGGTCAGGTATTCCATCCCCTTCTTTCCTCTGGGGGACCGGAGCAGACGGTAGTAGTAGGTGGCCGCTTCCTTGTTGACGGCCAGCAGCTGCTCTCTTTCCTCCTGCCTCTTTTTCGACTGTTCCGACCGGTCTTCCTCCGGAAGCTTTACGCCGGCTCTGTCCGCCAGCTGCTGCAGGGCTTCCTGAAAGCTGAGATTGTCGTACTTCATGAGGAAGGTAAGGGCATTTCCTCCCACACCGCAGCCAAAGCACTTGAAGATCTGGCGGGATGGCGAAACGTTGAAGGAAGGCGTCTTTTCGTTATGGAAGGGGCACAGGCCCTGATAGTTGGCCCCTCTTTTCTGCAGATGTACATACGATGAGACGATGTCGACAATATCACTGCCTCTGAGCACCTCATCGATCACTTCCTGCGAATAATACATAGTCAGTGCAAATCCTTATATTTGTATAAAAGCTTCAGACAATGGTCCATGTCTTGGGAATAAAGAGCTCCTGGTAGGTGCTGATGGCGAAGCGGTCCGTCATGGCGCTGATAAAGTCGCAGACGATCCTGTCCCTGGAGGCGCCCTCCTCTTCCTTCTTCAGAAGATAGGCGGGAAGCAGATCCGGCCTTTCCCTGTAATATTTATAGAGAGCCTCCACAAGGGCCTCCGCCCTGGCTTCCTCGCTCTTTACCACCTGGTTGGTATACAGATTCTCGTACATGAAAGAGCGCATCTTCTGCATGGCCTGGGCCACCCGCGGAGACATTTCCACCACGGGTCTTCCCTTGGAGGTGGAGATAATGTCGTGGACCAGGCAGTCCAGACGCTCTCCCAGCGTTCTTCCGATCACGGATGCCACCTCGTCCGGCACGTCCTCGTCCCTGAGGATCCCTGCCCGGATGGCGTCGTCCATGTCATGGTGGATATAGGCGATCTTGTCGGAGAGCCTGACCACCTGCCCCTCCAGGGTAAAAGGCATGCACCTGGTCTGGTGGTTTACGATCCCGTCCCGGACCTCCGCCGTCAGATTCAGGCCCTTTCCGTTCCTTTCCAGCTCGTCCACGATCCTGAGGCTCTGCTCGTTATGGGCGAATCCTTCGGGACATACCCGGTCCAGGGCCCTCTCTCCCGCGTGGCCGAAGGGAGTATGGCCCAGGTCATGGCCCAGGGCTATGGCTTCCACCAGATCCTCGTTGAGACGCAGGGCCTTGGCTATGGTCCTGGCATTCTGGGATACCTCCAGGGTATGGGTCATGCGTTCACGGTAATGGTCCCCGTCCGGCGTCAGGAAGACCTGGGTCTTTCCCTTCAGCCTTCTGAAGGATTTGGTGTGGAGGATCCTGTCCCTGTCTCTCTGATAGACCGGCCGGATATCGCACTGGGCTTCCGCCCTGGCTCTTCCTCTGCTGGTATCGGAAAAGCTGGCCCAGGGGGCAAGGATCTCATGCTCTCTTTTTTCAAGTTCTTCCCGAATGCTCATTTTGCTCTCCCAGAATAAACGACGGAATGAACGCGTACATTTTTATTATTCTGCAGCCCTTTTTCATTTCCTTTTTTCAGTCAAATATTTTTTTAATTTCTTATTGACAAAGATAGTCCCGAACGGTAGAATAGCTTTTGTTCGCAGGAGTGGCGGAATTGGCAGACGCGCAGGCTTCAGGTGCCTGTTGTGGCAACACAGTGTGGGTTCAAGTCCCATCTCCTGCATCCACGCGGAAGTGTCGGAATTGGCAGACGAGCAAGACTAAGGATCTTGTGCTGGTTACAGCGTGTGGGTTCAAGTCCCATCTTCCGCATGAAGAGTTCTTCAGAAATGAAGAGCTCTTTTTTGTTATCCCGCATATAAATAACCCTGCCGCATCCGGCAGGGTTATTCTGTTTACATTTTTTCCGGCAGAGCTTCTTACAGGGCCTTTTCCGCCGCTTCGATCACGTGCATGCAAAGGACCGTGGAAGTCATGGTGCCGACGCCCCCGGGAACCGGGGTTACAGCCAAAGCCTTTTCGCAGGCTTCCTCAAAGGCCACGTCTCCGCAGAGACTGCCGTTTTCGTCCACGTTGATGCCGACGTCGATGACCACCTGGCCGGGAGCTACAAAGTCTCCCGATACAACGCCCGCCTTTCCTGCGGCAGCTACCAGGATCTCGGCCTTCCTGCACTCGGCGGCCAGGTCCCTGGTCCTGGTATGACACATGGTGACGGTGGCGTTGGCGGAGAGCAGCATCATGGAGACCGGCTTTCCGATTACCAGGCTGCGTCCGATGACGGTGACCCTTTTCCCTGTCAGATCATAGCCGTAGAAGGCAAGAAGTTCCATGACGGCCTGGGCGGTACAGGGAGCAAAGCCCTTTCCCCTGCCGGTAAATACCCTGGCAAGGGAGCCCGGGGTAATGCCGTCCACGTCCTTTTCGGGGGAGAGCAGGGCACA
This sequence comes from uncultured Lachnospiraceae bacterium, assembly GCA_946614165.1. GTDB lineage: Bacteria > Bacillota > Clostridia > Lachnospirales > Lachnospiraceae > CAG-791. The sequence goes on along the minus strand of CAMOGQ010000105.1, from coordinate 2,966 downwards.
GACCTTTTCCTCGTCTTCTTTCCTTTTCAGAGGCCTGAAGACAAGGCAGCCGTGCACGGAGGGATCTTCGTTGATCTGCCTTATGGTATCCAGCAGTTCCCCGGTCTCATACTCCTCCGGAAGGATATATTTTCTGATTTCCACGCCCGCTCTGGCCGCGCGGTTTACGGCGCCTCTTTCATAGGCCAGATCGTCGGGCCGCTCTCCCACTCTGACGATGGCCAGAGTCGGAACGACGCCCCTTTCCCTGAGGGCTTCCGATCTGATAAGAAGTTGTTCGGTCAGGGCCTTTGCGACCGGTCCGCCTTTTAAAATTTCAGCCATATTTACTTCCTGCTCTGCCTGAGACGGCTTTTCACCAGGTCCGTGACTGCCTGGGCCCTGGGAATGTAGACAGAAAGCATTTCCTCCGTCTCCTGATCCAGCTTCCCGGCCGCTTCACGGTCCTGCAGAGTCTTTGTGTTGATGAAAATGTTGAGGGATGCGGCTTCCAGTGCCCCTCTGCAGAGAGCGGAGCCGCAGCCCACATCCGAAAGCAGCATGACGGAGCCTTTTTCCGTAAGCTCCTCCAGAAGTTCGACGGCACCGCAGATCTGGTGCATCATCTCCAGAGGGGCCCGGCAGGCCGTCAGGGTCGCTTCGGTCAGGATCCTTTCCCGGTCCGGATCCTCTCTGGGAATGGAGTAGGCTCTGGCGAGAGGCTCGAACCCTGCGGCGTCTTCGTCGATCAGGGCAAGGAGCCTTTCCCGGATGGCCCCGGCCCTTTCCAGGATCCTTCGGATGTCATCCTCATAGGCTGCGTATTTCTTTCTGCCAAGAGTCAGATTTCCCACCATGGAGGCCAGGGCAGCGCCCAGAGCCCCCGCAAGGGCCGCGGCCCCGCCGCCGCCCGGAACAGGTTCCCTGGATGCCAGGACCGAGGCAAACTCCGGGCAGCTTTTTTCCGAAAGTCTTTCCTTCATATAGATTTCTTCTTCCTTTCCGCCGGATCAGAAGAGGCCGGAGATCCTGCCTGTCTCATCCACGTCGATCTTCTCTGCCGCGGGGACCTTGGGAAGGCCGGGCATGGTCATGATGTCACCGGTCAGGGCCACGATAAAGCCTGCGCCTGCGGAGATCTTCAGGTTGCGGACGGTGATGCGGAAGTTCCTGGGAGCGCCCAGAAGCTTTGCGTCGTCGGAGAAGGAATACTGGGTCTTTGCTACGCAGATCGGAACGTTGCCGAAGCCGAGCTCTGTCAGCTGAGCCATCTGCTTTCTGGCAGCGGGAGTCAGATCCACGCCGTCGGCATGATAGATCTTTGTGGCGATGGCGTTGAGCTTTTCTTCGATGGTCTGATCCAGCTCGTAGCTGAAGCGGAAATCATTCTTCTCTTCGCAGAGTCTGACCACTTCTTCTGCCAGGACCTTGCCGCCTTCGCCGCCCTTTGCCCATACTTCGGACAGAGCCACGTTGACGCCCAGCTCTCTGCACTTTGCTTCCACCATATCCAGCTCTGCCTTTGTATCGGTAGGGAAGGCGTTGATGGCCACCACGCAGGGAAGGCCGTAGACATCCTTGATGTTGCCCACATGCTGCAGCAGGTTGGGAAGCCCCTTCTCAAGCGCTTCCAGGTTCTCGCTGTTCAGATCGGCCTTGGCTACGCCGCCGTGATACTTGAGGGCACGGACAGTGGCTACGATAACCACAGCGTCGGGCTTCAGGCCTGCCATGCGGCACTTGATGTCCAGGAACTTCTCGGCGCCCAGGTCGGCAGCGAAGCCTGCTTCCGTGACACAGTAGTCGCCGAGCTTTAAGGCCATGCGGGTTGCCGTGATGGAGTTGCAGCCGTGAGCAATGTTGGCGAAGGGGCCGCCGTGCACGAAGGCAGGGGTATGCTCCAGGGTCTGGACCAGGTTGGGCTTGATGGCATCCTTTAAGAGGGCTGTCATGGCGCCTTCCGCCTTGAGGTCGTGGGCTGTGACCGGTCTGCCGTCATAGGTATAGCCTACGATGATCCTGGCCAGTCTGGCCTTCAGATCCATGATGTCGGTTGCCAGGCAGAATACTGCCATGATCTCGGATGCAACGGTGATATCGAAGCCGTCCTCTCTGGGAACGCCGTTCAGTCTTCCGCCCAGACCGTCCACGATGTTGCGCAGCTGTCTGTCGTTCATGTCGACGGCTCTCTTCCAGGTGATCTTCTTGGGGTCGATGCCCAGGGAGTTGCCCTGCTGGATGTGGTTGTCCAGCATGGCTGCCAGCAGGTTGTTGGCTGCGCCAATGGCATGGAAGTCGCCGGTGAAGTGAAGGTTGATATCCTCCATGGGGATGACCTGTGCCCAGCCGCCGCCAGCAGCGCCGCCCTTGATGCCGAATACGGGACCCAGGGAGGGCTCACGGAGAGCCAGCACGGATTTCTTTCCGATCTTTCTGAGGCCGTCTGCAAGGCCGATGGATGTGGTGGTCTTGCCTTCGCCGGCCGGTGTGGGGGTAATAGCGGTCACAAGGATCAGCTTGCCGTCTCTGGCATCTGTTTCCTTCAGATAGTTAAAATCGATCTTGGCTTTGGTCTTGCCGTACTGCTCGACATATTTGTCATCGATGTTCAGTGAGGCAGCCACTTCGCTGATATGCGCAGGTGTAACGCTCTGTGCAATTTCGATATCTGTCATGTAAGCCATTCTTTTCCTCCGTTTTTTTCATTCGTTCGTCTTTATCAGCATGGACAAGGGTCTTCCCCGCATCTCAATATTCACACTATAGAGAAAAAGTTCTGATATTTCAACTGTTGAATTTCTTTTCGACACTTTTCAATATATTTTGGATATTTTCAGCCTCTTTTTTTGTTGACATTCGCGAAGCCTGGTCATATAATAACACTTGCGTGCAGGAGTGGCGGAATTGGCAGACGCGCAGGCTTCAGGTGCCTGTTGTGGCAACACAGTGTGGGTTCAAGTCCCATCTCCTGCATCCTTTTTATTGAA
>CAMOGQ010000104.1 GCA_946614165.1 uncultured Lachnospiraceae bacterium | reverse complement strand
TTAAAACCAGTAAACTTGGCAGGCTATCGCCGCAGGACGGCGATTTGGTTCAAAAAATTTATAAATCAGACCAGAAAACCGGAGGGCAGGCTTGGGAAACTCATGCTGAGCTCTATGAATACCGGCCACGCAAAGCTGGCCGACTGGGGCTTTTCCCATCTGCCGGTGCTCTCGCCGGAGAAAGCAGTTGACCTGGGCTGCGGAGCAGGGCGAAATGCAGGCGAGCTTTTGAAGAAATACCCCCGGGCGCATGTAACGGCCCTTGACTATTCTGAGCTTTCAGTCAGTAAGGCGAAAGAATACAACAGGGAAATGATCAGAGCCAGGCGATGCCAGGTCCTGCAGGGCGATGTATCGGATCTGGAACTGCCGGATGCCGCCTTCGATCTGGCCACAGCTTTTGAAACGGTTTACTTCTGGCCCGGGCTTGAGAAATGTTTTGCCCAGGTGGCGAGGGTGCTGAAACCCGGCGGCACCTTCCTGATCTGCAACGAATCCGACGGAAGGGACCCGGCCGGGATAAAGTTTGAGGGAATCATCGAAGGAATGAAATGCTATACGACGGAGCAGATCACAGAGGCTCTGAAAGCCGCCGGATTCTCCGAGGCAGTCAGCTGTCATCATCCTTCAAAGCCCTGGATCACGGTCGTTGCAAAGAAGTAACGGGAGAAGGCGGATATGTTTTGGGCAATGCAGCCTGTGTTTACGACATTTTCGTGAAGGTCATCAACCGTAAAACGCACACTGCGCTGAAAACAATGGTGGCCCGCCTGATCCGGGCGGAGGATGATGTGCTGGAATGTGCCTGCGGGACAGGACTTCTGTCCGGTGTGATCGCGGGAAGATGCAGGACGCTTACGGCCACGGATTATTCTCCGAAGATGCTGAAGTATGCGAAAAAAACTGTGCGGGCTTTGACAATATCACTTTTGCCCGGGCGGATATCACGGCACTGGATTACCCCGACGAAACCTTCGATAAAGTGGTGGCCGCAAACGTGATCCACCTGCTGGACGAACCCCTGAAAGCCCTGGGCGAACTCGACCGGGTGTGCAAAGAAGGCGGAATGCTGATCATTCCGACCTATATGAACCGGGACAGTAAAGGAAAGACCAGTGCTTTCGCTTCCGCTGCCGGAAAAGCCGGAGCTGATTTCAAACGGCAGTTTACGGAGGAAAGTTATGAGGCCAGATTTTCAAAGTGCGGCATCTGCACACTGATGAAGGAACTGGGCCTTTATGAGATGGTCCCGGCTATGTGCCGCCTGGACTATACCATGAGTGAGGCGGGCGGGGGATCAGATTTTATCCGCCAATATACCCTGGCCTCCGGAGGCCCTTACTGTGACTGCGGATAAAGAAAGAAAAGAGGATAGCGTCATGATCAGGACAACCATGAAAATCGACGGCATGATGTGCGGAATGTGCGAAGCACATGTCTGCGATGCGATACGAAAGGCAGTTCCTGCTGCCAGAAAGGTCTCGGCTTCCCGGAAAAAAAGGAAGCCTCCTTCCTGACGGAGGAAGCGGTGGATGCGGCCGCTCTCAAAGCCGCTGTCGATGGAACAGGATACACCTGCCTCGGCGTTGATTCCGTACCTTATGAAAAGAAAGGCCTGTTCGGATGGGTATGAAATATCACATTGAGGAAAATACGGTTCAGGAAACACTGGTCATTCCCCTTTTCGGACGCCTGGTCTGCTCCGAGCGTTTTCCGGATCTGTTCTCGGACCCGGAAGCCAGAAGGATCTGCGACTCTCTGGATTATGACTTTTCCGGGAAACGCAGGAAGATGGAGTCTCCCGCAGGGCTCTTCGGGGCTCTGGAAGTGGCCCAGAGGCAGTACGATCTTTGCTGCGAGGTCAAAGCTTATCTCAGGGACCACCCGAAGGCAGCCGTCGTCAATCTGGGCTGTGGCCTGGACGATACCTTCCGCAAATGCGATAACGGCCTCTGCCGCGGTATAAACATCGACCTGCCGGATGTGATCCGGGTGCGGAATGACCTGCTTCCTCCGGGGGAGCGGGAAGAGAACCTCTCCTTTGACCTGAATGATCTCAGCTGGATGGACCGGATCGACGGCTCGGAGGGTGCGGTGTTTTTTGCGGCAGGCGTTTTCTATTACTTTAAAACGCAAGATGTCAGAAAGCTTTTCTTCGGGATGGCTGAGCACTTTCCCGGCGCTGTGCTGGTCTTTGATTCCTGCAATGAACGAGGTGCGGGGCTGATGCGGAAGACCTGGCTGAAAGAAGCCGGGATCACGGATGTCAGCGCTTATTTCTCGCTGGAAGACGAGTCGGTCCTTCGCGGATGGAGCAGGAATTTTGCCTCTGTGTCAGCCAGAAGCTATATGCGGGGCTACCGGGATATATACAGGGATGTGGGCTGGTTCCACAGACGGATGATCCGCTTCTGTGATTCTCTGGTAAAGATGAAGATCATTAAGATCGTTTTCGTAGGGAAATGACATGTCAAGGAAAGAACAGATCAGAAGCGCCTACAGACTGGTCGGAGATAAGGCCGGCTTTTATGACGGCATGATGACGTATTCCACTCTGCCCGGCAAGGCCGTCTGCCGCCTGGTCTGGAATATGGACAGGGAGAAGAACCTGCGCTATATCGAGAAGGCCCTTTCCGGAGTTCCGGAAGACTTTGCAGGAAAGCTCCTGGAGGTCCCGGTAGGGACGGGCGTTCTGACCATGCCCGTCTATAAAGCGCTTCCGTGCGCTGATATTACCTGCCTGGACTATTCTGCGGATATGATGGGAAAGGCCCGGAAAAGGGCAAAAGCTGCCGGGATCAGAAACATCACTTTTCTGCAGGGTGACGTGGGCGAGCTTCCTTTTGAGAATGAAAGCTTTGATATCGTGCTTTCCATGAACGGTTTTCATGCTTTTCCGGACAAGGAGGCAGCTTACCGGGAGACCTTCCGCGTGCTGAAACCGGGGGGAACATTCTGCGGCTGCTTCTATCTGGAAGGCGGCTGCAGACGGACAGACTGGTTTATCCGTCATCTGTATGTACCGAAAGGCTATTTCACACCTCCCTTCGAAACAAAGGAGAGCCTGAAGAAGCACCTTCTGGCCATGTATGAGAATGTGGAGCTGACTATGGTGGAGGGCATGGGGTGCTTCTGCTGCAGAAAGAAAGCGTAAGGAGATGCGGCAAAAAGATTCGGAAAACCGGAAGAGAGGCATGAGATTCGTGTTTCGCGGGAAAGCGGTCTTCAACCCCATGAACACAGGGCGGATCTACGCCGGATATGACTGTGAGCGTCTGAAGGAAAAGACGGCAGTGAGATGAAGCCGGAACTTATGGGGAGACGGTTTCCTATGCCGCCTGGCAGTATACGGTGAAGGCTCTTCCGGATACGGATATCAGGGAGCCTAAAAAAAGGCAGATGACAGAGTACAGGGCCATGGCGGCCAGGATCCCTTCCGCCGGGTCCGCAGGGGACAATGCAGCCAGGAAGAAACATGGTGCGGACTGCGGGATGATCGTCTGGGACGGCATGTTCCACTGTTATCCGGTCTTTCCCGTCTGCAGGGAAGACAAAGAAGGATGGAAGCTGATGATACGGCTGCCCAAGGAAAATACCAGGTAAAGGAGAAGGTATTTACAGTCTGACCCGGACTGCGGATATACAGCGAATATAAATTTAAAAAGGAGGAATTTAAAAATGAGCATCAAAGGTAAAATCGCACTGTTTCTCGGAGGAACACTCTTTGGCACGGCCGGTCTCAGGATCCTGTCCGGCAGGGATGCCAGAAAAGTATATAGGCACACCACAGCGGCGGTCCTTCGCTGCAGGGATGAAGTGATGAAGCAGGTGGAACTGGTCCAGGAGGCCTGCTCGGACATTCTTGCCGATGCGAAGCAGATCAATGAGGAACGCGCAAAAGAGGCAGAGGCAGAGTATATCGAAGAAAGCGCACAGGTATGAGATTTCGGATCATGCATGAGTCGCCCGGCAGGATGCGGCTCAGGGCAGACATGCGGTCCATGAGCCTCAGGCAGGCAGATCTGCTGGAAGCATGGCTCAGCGCTCAGCCCGGAGTGGATCACGTGACGATTTATGAGAGGACCTGCTCTCTCACAGTGCTCTATCACGGAGAACGTTCGGCAGTCTGCAGGATGCTCTCGGATTTCACCTGTGAAAAGGCAGAAAAGATGACGGACCAGCAGGTCCACAGCAGCCGTCCCATGAACCGGGAGTATAAGGAAAAGCTGGTCTTTCTGGTCATCAGGTATTACATGAAGCGCTTATTACTGCCGTCTGTTGTGCGGAAAGCGGTCACTCTCTTTCAGACGATTCCGCGTTTTGCACAGGCCCTGAAGGTGCTTGCATCGGGCGCCCTGACGGTGGATGTCCTGGACGGCATCGCGATCGGCGCTTCGATCCTCACCGGAGACTATCAGACGGCGGGCTCTGTTCATTTCCTGCTGAACGTGGGCGAAACACTGGACGAGTGGACCCATAAAAGGTCTGTGGAAGATCTGGCGAGAAGCATGTCCCTGCAGGTAGATCAGGTATGGCGTCTGGATGCAGAGGGAAAGCAGAGTATGGTGCCCCTTCTGAGCATTGTTCCGGGAGACAGGATCATCGTTCACACGGGACATGTCCTGCCTATGGACGGAATCCTGGAGGAGGGCGATGTCATGCTCAATCAGGCATCGCTGACCGGAGAAAGCGTCCCCGTGGCAAAGCGTCCGGGATCGGCCGTTTATGCCGGTTCGGTGGTGGAAGAGGGAAGCTGTGTGCTGCGTGTTACCCATGAGGCGGGAGAAAACCGCTATGACAGGATCGTCCGGATGATCGAAGACTCCGAACGTCTGAAGTCTGCCGTGGAAAACAGGGCCAGCAGCCTTGCGGACAGGCTGGTGCCCTGGTGCCTTTCGGGGAGCCTGCTGACATGGCTGCTGACACGAAACACTGCCAGAGCGGTATCGGTGCTGATGGTGGATTTCTCCTGCGCATTAAAGCTTTCCATGCCCCTCAGTGTCCTGTCCGCAATGCGGGAAGCTGGACGCCGCGGGATCACCGTAAAGGGCGGCAGGTTCATGGAAATGATCAGCGGGGCCGACACTGTGATCTTTGACAAGACAGGAACCCTTACACATGCCTGCCCGACAGTCGTGGAGGTGGTGCCCTTCAACGAAGAAAACGCACGGGAAATGCTGAAAATCGCCGCCTGTCTGGAAGAACACTTCCCTCATTCCGTTGCAAACGCTGTTGTAAAGGCCGCTTATGAGCGGGGAATCGACCACAGGGAGATGCACAGCGGAGTGGAGTATGTGGTCGCTCACGGGATCGCCACAAAGATCGGTGAAAAACGCGCTGTGATCGGCAGCGGGCATTTCATTTTTGAAGACGAAGGGGTTGAGATCCGTCCTGAGGACCAGGCCCGCTTCGACTCTCTCTCCCGGTCTGTTTCCTGGATTTATCTGGGCATAGGAGGAATCCTTTCCGCCGCCATCGGCATATCCGATCCTCTTCGCCCGGAGGCATGCCGGACTGTCCGTGCCCTGCATGCGGAAGGAATAAAGAAAGCGGTCATGCTGACAGGAGATAACAGCAGAGTCGCGCAGGCCGTTGCGGGGGAACTGGGGATCGACGAATACCGGGCAGAGGTGCTGCCGGAGGATAAGGCAGATTTCATCAAAGCGGAGCAGGAGGCCGGCCGGACCGTGATCATGATCGGCGACGGCATCAATGATACACCTGCACTTTCCCTGGCTGATGTAGGGATCGCTGTGGGCAGCGGCGCTGTCATCGCAAGAGAGGTGGCAGATGTGACCATTGCAGCGGAGGACCTGGGAGAGCTGGTGTGGCTCAAACGCCTGAGTGACGCACTGATGCGCCGTATCCACAGGAACTACCGCTTTGTGATGGGCTTTAACGGGGCTCTGATTCTGTTGGGCGCATTCGGGCTTCTTGCTCCGGCCCAGGGGGCCCTGCTGCACAACACTTCGACAATCCTGCTGAGCATGGACTGCATGACCCGGCTGCTGAACGAAGAGGAGGAAAATATTCAATGAAAAGACATCGTTTTTATGCATGGATGACCGTGATCTGCTTCTTTCTGACCATGATCACCGGTTACCAGAAGAAGTAAGATCAAAGAAGGGAACGATCCCGGAAAGCCTTTCATCCCGCTCCTTCTTAAGGCGATGACAGGAGCGGGATGAGACCGGTATGGGCTCCGCCACGGGCGGAGCTTTTTAAGAAATGGAAGTTAGTCTTATCTAACTCCATATCCTCTGCAGAAAGGGCAGAGACAGTTTTTTTAAGATTCACCAGAAGGAGACAATGCAATGAAAGAAAAGAAACAGAGCAGCCTGACAGTCCTTCTGGGTTATGCCGGAAGCTGTAAGGGACTGACATTTCTGGGGCTGGGACTTTCGGCTCTGGCCATGATCCTGAGCATGGCCCCCTATATCTGCATCTGGCTGGCTGCAAGAGACCTGATCCTTGCGGCCCCGGACTGGACAGAGGCTGCGGGGATCATCCGGTACGGCTGGTGGGCCTTCGGCTTTGCCGTGGCAGGAATCGGAGTCTATTTTGCGGCGCTTATGTGCACCCATCTGGCGGCCTTCCGTACGGCTTCCAACTGCGACGAGTTCGTCAGAAAGCTACCGCAGGGCTATGAACCGCAGACAGACCGGCAGAGGCGGAGAGACCGCCTCTGCCGGTTTCTCATTTTTCAGACCTGCAGAAAAGGCAAAGACGGTAGTCAGCTGAAGTGCCGGGGCTTTCAGAGACCTTTGAATCCGGATCTGCAAATCCGGAGCAGCCCTTTTTATAAATGCTCTCCCCCTGTGATATAATAAGTCTGCGGATACGGCTGAAAGAAAGGGGAATGAATCCGGACTGATCTTCAGAAGGTAAGATGCTTCTTTCAGAGGATCTGCAATGAAACGGAAAGGAACGGTTTTGAAGCTATGGGTAAAGAAGCGAAAAAAAGAAGGCACAGAATACTGGACAGACCGGTTGTGTCGGTCATTCTGCTGATTCTCTTTGTTCTGTGTATTTCTTCTCTTTTTTCTGTAGTGAAGTTTATGATCGGAGGAAATGGCGCAGAAGGACCCATCTGGCAGATCTTTGACATGGGGACGGCCCTTGCCACCCTTCTGGCAGCGGAGCTGGTCTTTACCGGAGTCTGGTTCAGAGGCGAATTCCAGGGGACCCTGCGGGGAGAGATCGGGTCAGGCCTCAGGCTGGGGGCACCCGTGCTTTTTCTGGATCTTGCCATTTTTATCTTTGACCGCATTACAGGACGGGGAGCCCTGAACAGCGTCCTCATGATTCTGTCCGTTTCACTGGTGGCGGGCATCGTGGAGGAGATTACTTTCCGGTCCCTGATACTTGCCAACTTCATGCGGATCACCGGGGACTACAGGGGCATGCTGACATCGGTGGTCTTTTCTTCCCTGGTCTTCGGATCGGCTCATTTCTCAAATCTGGCCATGGGAGCGGATCTGACGGTCACCATTATGCAGTTTTTTGCGGCATTCCTCATGGGACTTTTTTTCTCCGGCATCTATCTGACATGCGGGAGCATCGTGCCCTGTATGGTCTTCCACTTCCTTCACGATGTGCTGGCCATGCTGTTTCTGGGAATCAATGCCTCCGGGGCTGTAACGGAAGCAATGACCGTATTTTCCATGGCAGAAGAGATACTCATGGACACTCTGCTTCTTGTTATGGCCATCCTTCTGCTCCGCCCTGCAAACTATGAAAAGATCCGCGGAATATGGGATAGAAAGTGGCATTTAGACCGGGCAGGATCCGGGGCCGGTCTCTCATGGGCAGACGAAGAAAAGACACCGGAGGCAGCGCAGTAATCGGCAGTATTCGGGCCGTCCCGGAAAGGGCGGCCATCATGAAAAGAGATATGGATCAGACGATGTACAGACTGCCGCAGGCAGAAGATGAAGAGATGGTCCTTGACTATGTCAGGGGAACACCTGGAACAGGGAGAGACCTCCCTTACGGCCAGTCATGGCCTGACATCCCTTCCCTATGGGGGCTGGGTCGGGATGGTCCGCAAAAATGCCCTGGAGGGAGAACCTGTACTGGGGAGGTTCCTTTTATACCTCTGCATCATGGAGGGAAGGCTGACAGGCCTTCTCAGCATTCGCTGTGAACTGAAGGAGGACCTGGCCCGGAAATACGGACATATAGGCTATGGGGTCAGAACATCGGAGAGGGGAAAGGGCTATGGGACCCTTATGCTGGGCCATGCCTTATCTGTCTGCCGGGAGAAAGGGATGACGGAAGTGATCCTTGGCTGCTAAAAGGACAACAGAGCTTCTGCCGCCGTGATGGAAAAGAACGGCGGGATCCTGGAAGCGGAGAACGACAATTACAGGAAGGGAAGACTCAGCCGGTATTACAGGATCAGACTCTGAAAGACGTATGACCGGTCCCGTGCGGCAGAGGGGAGCAGGTTATGGAAGAAAAGGCAAAGGGCCCAGGGAAAACAGTACTGAGAAAACCGGGCCTGAAAAAAAGAAATCCCGCAGGAAGGGGAAAGTATGCCATTACGGGCGGCATTCTCCTTGACGGGACAAAGGACATGCGTCCCCAGTCCGGGAAGACCATTTTTATTAAGGGGGACAGGATCGTAAAGATCAGGGAAGGCTCCAGGATTCCTGAAGGCTATCATGTGATCGATGCCCGGGGCATGTATGTGCTTCCCGGCCTTATCAACATGCATGTGCACCTGGCGGGAAACGGAAAGCCCCAGAAAAAGCAGAAGGATAACGAAAAGCTGGTGAAACTTATCTTTTCCAATCCTGTCAGCGCCAGGGCAGCGGAGTTTCTGGTAGGCCATTATGCCAGGATCGCCCTCATGAGCGGGGTGACCACCATCCGGACGGTGGGCGGCCTGAGAGACCTGGATACCAGGCTGAGGGATCAGATCGCCCGGGGCGAAAAAGACGGCCCCCGCATCCTGGCGGCAAACGAGGGGATTTCCGTTCCCGGCGGCCATATGGCAGGGTCCGTGGCCGCAGCGGCATCGTCTATAGAAGAGGCGGTCAGCCTTGTCTGCAAAGCGGACCGGCAGAAGGTGGACCTGATCAAGCTCATGATCACCGGAGGGGTCCTGGATGCCAGGGAAAAGGGAGTCCCCGGAGAGCTGAAAATGGCTCCCGAAATGATCCGGGCCGTCTGCGAAAAGGCCCACGCTCTGGGCTATAAGACGGCGGCCCATACGGAATCCACGGAGGGGGTGATCCAGGCCCTGAAAAACGGCGTGGATTCCATCGAGCACGGGGCGGCCCCTACGGAAGAGATGATCAGACTCTTTCAGGAAAAGCATGCCTTTCTGACCACCACCCTGTCACCGGCCCTGCCCTATGCCCTGTTTCCCCGGGAGGTCTCCCATGCCTCGGATACGGAGCGCTATAACGGAAGGATCGTATTTGACGGAATAGTAGACTGCGCCGCGGCAGCTCTTGCAAACGGTATTCCCGTGGCCCTCGGCAACGATGTGGGCTGTCCCTGGGTCACCCAGTATGACTTCTGGCGGGAGCTTGTCTATTTTCGTAAATATACCGGGGTTTCCAATGCCTTTGCCATTCATACGGCTACCTTAAACAACGCCCTCCTGGCGGGCATCGGGGACATCACCGGTTCTCTGGAGGAGGGCAAGTGCGCGGATCTGATCATGGTGGAGGCAAACCCTCTGGATGATCTGAAGGCCCTGCGGAAAGTCAGGATGGTCATGGCAGGAGGACGTCTGTATAACCACCCTCACGTAAAGAGAAACCGCCTTGTGGATGAAGAACTGGACAGATACCTTTAAGGTTTTCGGGAAGCGTAAAAACAGATCTTTATTCACAGAGGGAAAATCTGCTGGTGCAGCCGCATCCTGCAGGAGGAGGAAACAATGATTTTTTTCTTATGGGGAATCGCATTCCTGATTTTTATGGTCATGGCGATCAAATTCGGCTTCTTTCTGCTGTCTCCGGTCTTATTTATCATCGGAGTTTTGTGGAACATGATCCTGTCACTCATAGAGGCTGTATTTCATGCCTTCCTGTCTCTGTTCCGGAAGAATAAGGCTGTGGGTCTTATTGCCACGATCATAATCGTGATGGTCCTGTACAGGATCTTTTTCCGTTATTAGGGGAAGCCTTCTTAAGCCCGATCCGTGAAAAGGCAGGTATGGGCAGAAAGCGGGAATACAGCCGGAGAACGGAATGCAGACTGCCGCCGTAGGAATCTCTGTTATCCAGGAAAAATGATAAGGGCCCTCCTGCCGGCAAAGATATGCAATATAGAGGCGGGATGGAAAAAGGAGGTCAGCTATGATTCTGATCATTGAAGGAATGGCCATGTGCCTGATCATGCTGATGGTCTGTGTGGCGGGCACAGCCCAGGAAGGCCCCGTGGGCCTTGTGACCTTCTACGAGGAGGATGTGAAAAGAAGAGTGGTGGAGCTTGGCCTGACCACAGAGGAGAAGATCCGGAAAAGCACGGTCATATCCGGCATCCTGGTCCTTATTCCTATGCTCCTTCTGATTCCTTGCATGGTGTACGGGATCAACGGGGCTTCGGACTTCAGGCAGGGTTTTTTCCAGATGCTGGTCATCGGAATGATCTACGGCCTCTTCGACCGCTTTTTCATTGACTGGTACTGGGTGGGAAAAACAAAGGCATGGATCATCCCGGGAACGGAGGACCTGATGCCCTATATACCGCAAAAGACCCTTTTTGCCAAGTGGTTCGGAACCCTGGTCATCCAGCCCCTTTTTTACGCTCTGCTGGCATGGATCATGACCTTATTCGGAAAGTAGAACCTGCAGAGGGCTTTACGGCATGAAGAGCCCGGGCGGGCTGATGCTCCTGCGGGAGGAGTCAGAAAGGAAACGGACTATGGAAGAAGTAAAAAAGATGAAATGGAAGTGCCCCAAATGCGGCCGCGAGTTTGAAAGAAAGGACCAGCAGCACTACTGCGAAAAGCCGCAGACCATCGACGAGTATATAGACCAGCAGGATGAAAAGGTCCGGCCCAGACTGCGGGAGATCCGCAGGATCATTTCAGAGGCCATCCCGGAGGCGCAGGAGTGTATCTCCTGGTCCATGCCCACCTATAAGAAAGGCAGGAACCTGATCCACTTTGCGGCATCGAAAAAGCACATCGGCCTCTATCCCGGCGGGGAAGCCACGGGAGTATTCGCGGAGGACCTGGCCGGCTATAACGTGAGCAAGGGGACCATCCGTCTGCCCTATGACAAAGAGCTGCCGGCAGACCTGATCACAAAGATCGCCAGGTGGTGTTTCGAGGAGTACAAAAAGTAGGGGCGTAAACAAAAGCGGCGGATATAAGGAACTCCTGCACTTTGACAGGATGCCTTCCGCCCTGCCTCTTTATGAGGCCTTCGGAGGAAAACCTGCTTTTTTCATCCCTTTACGAAATCAAAAAGAATGAGGCAGCCCGGGTGTAGACCCGCTGATTAGATGAACCAAAATACGAAAAATATCTGGATCATAAAA
>CAMOGQ010000103.1 GCA_946614165.1 uncultured Lachnospiraceae bacterium | reverse complement strand
GCAGGTCCTTCTTATGCTCCACCGTCGGGGGAAGCCACCCCTCCGGCTTTTCCCTCCTCACATATTCAGAGCTTTATATCTTCTGTCTGTATTCATGCTGCCGCGCCCCCAATTATGATCTGCTGCAGAACAGACTGCTTCTGAAAGAAAGGCCTTCAAACGCGTAATAAAACGCCAGCCGGCTGCGCCATCACCAAAAAACGGCATGACCAGAAGACCTCTGATCATGCCGTCATTTCATTTAAAAATTATTTCCTTCAGGGGCCCTGGCCCTTCCGGATCAGTTGTTCCTGTAGTAGTTGATCAGGCAGCCGTCCGCGATGATCTGTCTCTCATCGGGAGTCAGGTCGCCTGTGGAAACCGCGAACTTAGTGACCGTGCCGTCTGCCTTGACCACATAGGCGTCGAAGTCGTTGACGGCGCCCAGGATGTTCTTCCGGATGCCGGGAACGAATACATAATCGCCCAGAGAGAAGACTTCGGGAGTCTTTGTAAGAAGGGGTGCCATGCCCCAGTTGATGCAGTTGGAGCGGTAGCGCTTGGTAGCGTACTCCATGGCGATATTGGCAGCCGCACCCAGAACTCTCTGGCAGGAAGCGGCCTGCTCACGGGCAGACCCGTCGCCGGGCTTGTTGGCATAGATGGTGGAGCCGATGACTGTATTTTCAGGATCATTGGCTACGCCGGCCTTGTCCAGGGCCGCATAGACGGCCTTCACTTCATCGGTCAGGCCCTTGCCGGCCTCACGATCTGCTTCCAGGCTGTGGATGGCCTTGGCCCTGCCCACATATTCGGGATCCTTGCGGGAAAGGGCGAACTCGGCAAGTCTTAAAGGATTGGACCTGTAGGAGCTTGTCTCGCCGGAAGGGATCAGCTCGTCGGTGGTGGTCACAGGGTCTGTGATATAGGAAGCCACCTTGACCAGAAGGTCGTCGGACAGAGCGGGCTGCTCGGGCCAGTCCTTGATGTTAGGGCCCATCTTGAGCTCGTAGTCGGGCTCTGCCTTGCCGTAGCCGTTGTAGATCCTCTTCTCGTAGACGGAGCCGTCGAAGAAGTACTTGGGTGTCTGGTATTCCACATCCAGATCCGTAGCGGGGGTAAGCTTTCCGCCGTTGACAGCGGTGGCCGCGATGGAACGGGCATCCATAAGAGCCACTGCGGACATCTGGCCTTCACCGGGCTTGGAGCCTTCACGGTTGGGGAAGTTTCTGGTGGTATGGCGGATGGAGAACTCTCCGTTGGCGGGCGTGTCGCCTGCGCCGAAGCAGGGACCGCAGAAGCACTCGCGGATGATGGCGCCTGCGCCTGCGATGTCATAGAGGGCACCGTTCTTAAGCAGCTCTCTGTAGGCGGGCATGGAGCCGGGATAGACGCTCATGGTGAAGGTGCCGTTGCCGCAGCTTCTGCCCCGCAGGATATCGGCCACTGCCACGATGTTGTCGAAGGTGCCGCCGGAGCAGCCTGCCACCAGGCCCTGGTCTACGTAGATGTCGCCGCCGCGGACCTTGGAATCCAGATCCATGACAGCGCCCTTGATCTGCTTGTTGGCCTTTTCCTGGTATGCATGCATGATCTCTGCGGGATTCTCCAGAAGCTCGCGGATGGGCATTGCATAGGAAGGATGCATGGGCAGAGCGATGGTGGGCTCAATGGAGGACAGATCAACATAGACGCAGCCGTCATACCAGGCCACCTCTGCGGGATCCATCTTCTTATAATCCTGAGGACGGCCGTGGATGGCGAAATACTCTTCTGTTTTGTCGTCTGTGACCCATACGGAGGACCAGCAGGTGGTCTCTGTGGTCATGACGTCCACACCGTTTCTGTATTCCATGGGAAGATTTGCGACGCCGGGGCCCACAAATTCCATGACTTTGTTCTTTACATAGCCGTTGGCATAGGTGGCTCCCACCAGGGTCAGGGCCACGTCGTGAGGACCTACGCCGGGACGGGGAGCGCCTGTCAGATAGATGGCGATCACGCCGGGACGGGCCATGTCATAGGTACGGCCTACCAGCTGCTTGGCCAGCTCGCCGCCGCCTTCGCCTACGGCCAGGGTGCCCAGAGCGCCGTATCTGGTATGGGAGTCGGAGCCAAGGATCATTTTTCCGCAGCCTGCCATCAGCTCACGGTTGACGGAGTGGATGACTGCCATATTGGTGGGAACATAGATGCCGCCGTACTTGTGGGCTGCGGACAGAGCAAACATGTGGTCATCTTCGTTGATGGTGCCGCCTACCGCGCACAGGGAGTTGTGGCAGTTGGTCAGAACGTAGGGAAGGGGGAATTCCTTCATGCCGGAAGCCCGGGCTGTCTGAATGATGCCGACATAGGTAATGTCATGGCTGGTCATGGAATCGAACTTCATGCGAAGATGATCCATGTCATCTGTTGTATTGTGGGAAGCAAGGATCCCGTAGGCCATAGTGCCCTTTGCTGCCTGGGCCTTGTCAGCTGCCTTTCCAGTAAGATCTGCGACTCTGGCCGCCTCTTTTTCGGGAACGATCTCTTTACCGTTCACCAGATAGATGCCGCCGTCGTAAAGTTTAACCATGCTGTGCCTCCTTGTTGAATTATCTTTCTTTTTCGTTATGGGAACAGATCGCTCTGTTCCGTAATGTATACAATAATACAGATTTTTGTCCTGTGCAACTGTTTTTAACGCTTCTCCGCGCAAAAGCAGCTTTCAGGGGAGGAAAACAGGGCCTGTAAGCCTTACTCGCTCCTTATAAGAATCCTCCCGAAGCCGCCCCGGAAGGGATATTCATGGAGGGGCTTCGGGAGATCCGTAAAGTTTAAAGGACCATGGCGACCACAAAGTTGAAGGCCGCGCAGAGGATGACGCTTAAGGGGACTGCCGTAAAGAGGAGTCTGGTAAAGAGGGTGTTGCGCTCTTCTTCGTCGCCGCAGGAACCCATGATCAGGGAACCGCCGGAAGAGAAGGGGCTGATGGCGGAGGACTGGGCGCCCAGGACCGTGCAGGCGAAAAGGGCTGTGGCAGACAGACCTGTGGAAGCTGCAAGGCCGGGGATCAGAGGGAAGAGGGCCGGAGCAACGACGCCGGTGGTGGAGCTGAAGAAGCTCATGATGGCGCCTACAATACTGAAGGCGATGGGTACCAGGAAGGTGGGAACGTTGGAGCCGATCCAGTTGGACAGGGCTTCGATGGTGCCGGCCTGTACGGCTACGGCGATCAGCATGCCTGCGCCGGCGATCATGATGATGGTGTTCCAGGGGATCCTGGCAATGGCTTCCTTCTGGGGAGCCAGCTTCAGAAGAAGGCCGATGACTGCGAAGATGATGGCCACAAGACCTACGTCGATCTTGCCTGCCAGCATGGAAATGGTCTCATTGGCGGGCATGAAAAGCTTTAAGAGAGGGAATACCAGGACCAGGACCATCATGGCGATCATCAGAGTCAGGGTCGTCTTCTGATCCTTTGTAAAGGGTTCGGGCTTTTTGAATTCCACGCCCTTGCCGATGTTCCGGTTGGACTTGAAGCCGAAGCGGACGACAGTGACCAGGATCAGGGAGAAGGCGATGGCAAAGAGGAAGATCAGCATCTCCGCCTTGAAGGTATCGATGGCGGTCAGATCGGGGTTTGCTTCATAGGCGGTGTCCGCCAGGCCTCTGAATACCACGCCCAGGTTGGAGGTGGGGAAGTTGCCGCCGGCCAGAGCGCCCGCGTTGATGGCGATGGCGCCGGTCAGCTTGTCCATCTTGGATTCCTCGCAGATCAGGAGGGTAATGGGAGCCAGGAAAGCCAGGACTGTGAAATAGGTAGCGCCCATAACGGACAGGATGACTGCTACGGCCAGGAGAGCGTAGGGGAGAAGGCCGGGGAACTTACGGCAGGCATAGAGCAGGGAGCCTGACATCTTTTCCAGTGTTCCGTTGATGGCCGCGATGTTGTAGAAAAGGGATACGGACAGGATGACGAACATGGTGGAGGTGGGCCAGAAGGCAATGATCTCCTTGGTCTTGAGACCCATGATGAAGCATCCGATGATATAGGCGAAGACCATACAGAAAAGACCGGTGTTGATCTTGGTCCTGGCGCCCAGGAAAATAGCGACGGCGATGGCCGCGATAATGATGATTCCTAACATTGTTTTCTCTCCTCTCTTTATGCTTGTTATGTTCTTCCGTACCGGCTCAGAAGCCGTAGACCTTTGCGGGGTTGTCTACCAGGATCATCTTAAAGTTCTCATAGCTGCCGGCCTGCTCATAGAGAGCGTCCAGCATGTCGGAATCGTTGGGGAAGGGCTTTTTCCTGTCAAAGACGATGGGATGGGGCCAGTCTGTTCCCCAGAGGCACCTGGAAGGATTGACCCGGCAGAGGGCCTTTCCTACGGCGATGGTATCGGAGAAGTCCTCCTTCTCGGAATCGATGTAAAGGCCTGTCAGCTTGAGCCAGATCTTTTCATCCTGAAGGAGGCTGCAGAGGACTTTAAAGGCGGGGTGATTCACGCCCTGGTCTGCCGGCAGATGGCCTCTGTGGTCGATGACGACCTCACAGGGAAGATCCCGGATGAACTGCTCCATGGAGACCACCAGGTCCGCTGCCATAAAGAAGCTGATGGACCAGCCCAGGGGAGCCACTCTCTCGGCCAGCGTCCGGATCTCCTCCAGCCTGGAGGGGCCGCCGCCGCTGTTTAAGTTAAAGCGAAGGCCCTTTACGCCCAGCTCGTCCATTGCCTTAAGTTCTTCGTCGGTCACGCTGTTGTCGATGACCACCACGGCTCTGGTATTTTCCTTTCCCATGGTCTTTAAAGCGTCCAGGGTGCAGGCATTGTCCAGGGCGTAGGCGGAAGGCTGTACGATCACGTTCCTGGTGGTGCCCAGCTTCTTCTGAAGAAGGCGGTAGCAGGCTACGTCGGCCGGAGGCTGATTGCGGACGTCTTCCGGACGGTAGGGGAACCTGACCGGATCGTAGATGTGATGATGGCAGTCGCAGGCTCCTGCGGGAATTTCATAAGAGGGAGTGTTTCTGCCGGTGCAGTAGGGCACCTGGATTCCAGCTGCGTTCATGTTGATCTCCTTTCTTTCCTGTGGGGCCTTCCTTAAGGCCGCCATGCCTCTTTTGCCGGGGCCTTTGGCCCGGCGGTGTTTCTTTTTTCCTTATGAGTCCATTTTATAGGTTTACAGCTTGCTCCGAAATGATCAATATCGTATACTATATATAGGTTATTCCTATGACTATAAATATCCATTTATCCTATAATAAAAGGAGGTAAGACATATGAACACGCAGACCGGCACATACCTTTATTCCGGAGGATTTATGGAACTGAAAGAAATCGACTATATCCTGACCATCGCCGACTGCGGCTCCATTTCCAAAGCCGCCGACAAGCTCCTCATGACCCAGCCTTCCCTGTCCCAGTTCCTGCAGCAGTTCGAAAGCAATCTGGGATGCCAGCTCTTTCTGCGCACCACCCGGGGCGTGGTCCTGACGGCCGCGGGAGAGGCCTTCATAGAGGACGCCCGCAGGATCCAGTCCCTCTACCGGGAAGCCCAGACAAAGCTGAGGGATATCAACGACGTTAAGGGCGGCACCGTCCGCCTGGGCATCTCCACCTTCCGGGCCCAGGAGTTTTTGCCGCCCATCCTGGAGAAGTTCTATGCCATGTATCCGGACGTAGCCGTCCAGATCACGGAGCTGGACACCATCCCCCTGGAGACCAGCATCCTGGAGGGCAGCCTGGACATGGGCATCGTAGCCTTCCCCCTGCACAAGCTCAAACATGACGAGAACGTGGAGATCCTTCTAAACGACGAGGTGGTCATCGCCGCAAGAAAGGACCACCCCATCCACCAGTACCTCCATACCGGCGAGGACGGCCGCGTCTGGGTCAACTTCCGTGACGCCGCCCGCTTCGAGTTTGTTCTGGGCCCGGTGAGTACCAGACTGGGCAGGATCGCCAGGCAGCAGTTTTCGGCCTGCAAGAAGATCCCCATTACCAGGAACGACAACCTGACCGCCTCCCTGGCCCTGGCCATGGCAAGGAGGGGCCTGGCTCTGGCCCTGACCTACTCTTCCGTCATGTCCACCCGGAACCTGGACTTTATCTCCATAGGAAAGGAAGGCATCTATCTGCCTCTGGCCCTGGCCTATCCGCCCTCCTCCTACCGCTCCAGGGCGGCCATAGAGCTGTCCAAGGTCATTCATGAGGTCCTTTCGGAAAACTGATACACAGAAAGGCCCCGCCCTGCAGCTTCACTGCGGGGCGGGGCCTTTCTACGGTTCTTTATTTCTCTTCTTTTTTCTCTTTATCCTTCTTATTCTTCCTGCCCTTCTTCTCCGAAGGCCGATGCCAGTACTTCCCTGAGAGCCTGTACATGCTCCCGGTTCGTTTCCTTTTCGTATCTTTCCGCCGTTTTTTCAAAGAGCTGCCGCTTGGCCAGGGCGTTTTTTGCAGCAGGGTGGTCCGCCTGCAGGTCCACGCCCTCTGGAAGCAGCTTCAGGCTCTCCAGGGCCATGTCCGCGGACAGGTCCAGAAGCTGGTCCGACAGATCCGTGTCCTGATCCATGCCCATGGACAGGATCTGGCACACAAAGCCCAGGGTGGAAGCGGTATACCAGTTCCCGTCGAAGCGGTTGGCGTCTCTGTCTTTGTCCGTGACTCTGGTATTGATCTTGTTGGTCAGATAGACCACCACCAGGTCCCGGCCGGGATCAATGACGGCCAGGGTCCCGGTCCATCCCTGATGGCCGAAGGTATCAGATCCTGCCTGGGTCCCGAAATACCATACCCTCTGGTCCTCGCCCTGCCTCCACCAGCCAAGGCCCCAGTTCCCGGCATCCTCCTTCTTGGGAGCCGTAAAGATGTCCATGACATTCCTGGAAAAGAAGCGGTTTTCTCCATAGCCTCCCTCCAGCATGACAAAGGCCAGCCTGGCCAGGTCCGAAGCGCTGGCAAAAAGCCCCGCGTGGCCGGAAATGCCGGCCATGGAGTAATAAGCCTTTTCGTCGTGGACTTCCCCCTGCAGGGTATAGTCCCTGTAGCCCTCATAGTGGAGGAGGTGGTCCCTTGTGTTGCCGTTTAATTCCGTTGCGGCGCAGTCCTCCCTGGAAAAACCCTTCTGCAGAGGATTGTAGGTGATGCGGGTCAGCCCCATGGGAGCGCAGAAGGTCTCCTTGATATAGGTATCCAGATCCATGCCTGTGATCTTTTCCACGATGAGGCCCAGGATCATGTAGTCGGCGTCGGAATAAAGGGTCTTGGTTCCCGGCTCGTATTCCAGAGGGGTCCGGTTGATCATGGCCAGGGTCGCTTCCCTGGTCTCAGAGTCTGCCCCGTTTCCCGCAAAGAGAGGGTTGTCCCTGAAGTCCTCTTCCGGCGTATTTTCCTTATACAGTTTGGGACAGGGATACTTGGGATCTCCCGGCATGCCGCCCTGGTGGCGGAGCAGGTCACGGATGGTCAGCTGCCCTTTCCAGCGCTTTACCGTCTCCAGATCCGGCAGATTGTCCGGGGGGATGATATTTCCGTCCGCGTCCTCCTGAGGGACCAGCATGGTCTGCGAGACAAATTCCTCTCCCAGATACTCCGTGACCCTGTCGTCCAGATCCACCCGGCCCTCTGTCAGAAGCTTCTGCAGGCCGTAGTTCACCGTAAACATCTTTGTGACGGAAGCCAGATCATAGAGGGTTTCTGTCGTCACCGGGGCGCTCTCCGTATCCGGACTTCCGTCCGGCAGATACGAATTTGTCCTTCCCCAGGCCTTCTCGAAGACCAGCCTGCCGTGCCTTATGACGGCAAGCTGGGCGCTGGTAAAGCCGTTTTCTATATCCGCTTCGATTATGTCGGAAATCATTGCAAGGCTCTGGGGATGGATTCCCTCCTCTTCGGGCTCTCCCTCCAGGACTTCAGGATAGGGGATCATGACCTTCACCTTTCCCTGGGGAGAAGCGGGGAGGATCCCCGTGACCTGGATGGTATTGGCCCCGTTCAGGGTCAGGGAAGAGATATCCACTGCTGCCGTATGTCCGCCCGTCAGAGACTTGTCAGGGATCTTCACTCCGTTGACATAAAGGGAAAAGCTCTCCACGGAAGGGTCTGCCTTTATATAGATCCTGCCCTGTCCGTGCCGGAAGGAGAAGGAATACATACTGTTCATGGCCAGGGTGTCGTCGGTATAGCCCTTCCAGTCGGGAAAGACCGGATCTCCCTGCCAGGAGGCCCCGGAAAGAGCCTCCTCTTCCTCTGCCGTCAGTACTGCAACGGGTATCTCTGTGCTTTCGGGCGCCTGGGTCTTTTCAGAGCTGTTTTCCTCCTGGGGCTCCTCTGCCGGCTCCTCTTCCTGTCCTGTCTCCTGCCTTTCCTCTGCCTGCGTTTCCTCTGCCTGTGTTTCCGCGGCCGCTCCGCTGCAGCCTCCTGCCAGGAGTACCATGGCCAGCATCAGGCCTGTCAGTGCCGCGCCTGTCCTTTTTCTTCTCATACTCGTCCTCCCTTTCATCCCTTATTTCCTGGTGACCGCCATCATGGTCAGGTCGTCGAACTGGGGAGCGCCGCCCGCAAAACGGTCCACCGCTTCCTTTACATGGGCCAGAAGCTCCTTCGGGGATCCCAGGGATGCCCCGTTCAGGGCCTGCAGGGTCCTTTCCGTTCCGAAGAGCCTGCTGTTCTCATCGGCCGCTTCCGGTACCCCGTCCGTGTATACAAAAAGAGTCCCGCCCTTCTCCAGCGTAAATTCATAGTCCCGGTAGCGGATGCCCTCCATAGCCCCCATGACCAGGCCGTGGGGGTCCTTCATCAGCTCGAATTCTTCGCCTGCCTTTTTCAGGATGGGATACTCATGGCCGGCGCTGGCGGCCATGACCCGTCCCGTGGAGATGGTCAGGATCCCCAGCCAGGCTGTGACGAACATCTCCTCCGTATTGTTGGAGCAGATGGCGTCATTGACCCTGGCAAGGACCCGGGCCGGTGACATGCGGGCCCCGCCCATCTCGGCCGTATTGTGGACCAGAATCATGGAAGCCATCATAAAGAGGGCGGCCGGGACTCCCTTGCCGGAAACGTCCGCTATGACCATGGCCAGATGATCGTCGTCGATGAGGAAAAAGTCATAGAAATCTCCCCCCACGTCCCTGGCCGGGGTCATGGAAGCGAATATATCAAAATCCTTCCTGTCCGGGAAAGCCGGAAAGACTCCCGGCAGCATGCTGGCCTGGATCCGGGCCGCCATCTGCATATCCCGCTCGGCCATGGCCTGCTGCCTGCCCTGGTCCACGTTCAGGACGCAGTACATGAGAAGGACCTCGCAGATCATCATGGGCGGAGAGACCGAAAGGCCGTAGACCGGGAGCGTTGCCAGGATCATGATCAGGGGAGCCGCCACATAGGAGACCATGACCACCAGCTGATAGGTCCTCAGGTGCCTGCGCTCCTGAAAGATGACCATCAGGGCGGAAAAAAGAGTGAAGTAGACATAAAACATGGAAATGAAATATACGGAGGACCGGTGATAAACGCCGGCTTTGTCCACCGTAAAATAGATGCCCGTAAAAAGATTGACAAAGCGCATCAGAAAGGGGATCACAAGTCCCCGTTTCACTGCCTTGTCCAGAAACAGGGCCGAGGGCCTGGTCAGCCGGACGAAGCGCTGTATATAGATCCAGAAAAGAAGAGCCTGAAGGGGGGAGCACATGTAATAGATGGTATTGTCCAGGATATTCAGAAGGCGCAGGGAGGGAATACCGTCCAGGAGCCAGGCGCCCGCATCGGTAAACATGCTCAGGACCGTCATGAAAAGGATCAGCATAAAGATCCTCAGGTCCCGGAGATTCTTCTGCTCATCGATAATGCAGGACACAAAGAGCACGTATCCCGCCACCATGCCCAGAAGGTCCATGCCCAGGTTGAGCACATATATGCCGGGCAGGGAGGACGTGCCCCTTAAATAGATCCCTCCCGCCGTGACCAGGATCATAAGACCAAAAACCGCAGAGCCTCCTGCCAGCTCTCGTCTTTTCATCTTTTCCATATCCGCTCCTTTCTATCTGCCGACGCGGCATCCTGCCGTTTCATTATATCATGTCTGCGCGGCATATGGACAGGCAGAAAGGGGCGGACCTGTCCGGGCCCTGCCCGAACAAAAAAGCAGCACACCCTCTGCCTTCCGGCAGAGGGTGTATGCTGCTTTCCCGGCAGGACAGATCCTGTCCTCTTCCGGCCTGTATTCAGATCAGGGATCTTTTTCTCTTTGTCAGGTGTCCCGTATTGAAAAGGACCCTGACCGCGCCTTCGTATTCCACCTTTGTCCTGGCCTTATTGAGGGCCTTGAGCTGCTTTCCGCTCTCCGGGAACATGGCGCCCATGTGGACCCAGTACTCCTTCATCTTGCCTATGACCACCGTGGTCCCGGGCATGGTCTCTGTCAGCTCCCCGTAGAGCCTGTCATGGAAGGCTCTGAGCTCTTTTTTTGTCAGGGACTCTCCTCCCCGCAGTTCTCTGACAAGCGCCGGGTCGGCCACAAGGCCTCTTCCCAGCATGACAGCTTCCGTTCCGGGAAAACGTTCCTTTATAAGGGTCAGGTCCTCCGGAGTAAATACGTTTCCGTTGTAGACCAGGGGAAGATCCGGATATTTTTCCCGGATCTGTCCGTATACATCCAGGCGGGGGATCCCCTTGTAGGCATCCTCCCTGGTCCTGGCATGGACCGTGATCTCAGAAAGGGGATAGGAAGCGTAAACGGCAAAGATCCTCTCCCACTCGGAAGGCTCCGTCATTCCCAGCCTTGTCTTGACGGACAGGGAAACGCCCGAAAGGCCTGCCTCTTCCCATTTCCCGAAAACGGCGTCAAAAAAGCGGTCCAGCCCCTCCGGGTCAGAAAGCATGCCGGATCCCCGTCCGTGCTTTACCACCGTTCCCACGGGGCATCCCAGGTTGAGGTTGACTTCTTTGTAGCCCAGAGAGGCCGCATAGGAGGCGGCCCAGAGAAAATCCTCCGGGTCCCTGGCCAGGATCTGGGGAACTACGGGAAGCCCTTCATTGTTCTCCGGAGCCAGATCATGCTTTTCCTTCTGTTTGAAGCTGTGGGTATGGGTGGCTGTCACAAAGGGAGTATAGTACCTGTCGACGCCCGGAAACAGGGCATGGTGGACCCTGCGGCAGACATGGCCCGTAAGTCCTTCCATGGGGGCAAAATAAAATTTCATAGGCAGGTCTTCCTTCAGTCTTTCTTCTTTCTGCTTCTGGACTTCATGGTCTTCTCCCAGATGACCCAGAGCCCCCGCATCAGCAGGTTCTCGTCCAGTTCGATCTCGTGGCGGCAGACCGGGCAGATCATGCGGGAGAGGCCGCCGGTGGCCACGATGGAGGTATTTTCTCCCAGTTCCTCCAGGTAGCGGTCCAGGACCCCGTCCAGGGCTCCGCAGGCGCCGAAGATGATGCCGGTCTTGATGGCGTCGCCTGTATTGGTGGAAATGGTCTTCTGGGGCAGGACCAGATCGATGCCCGGCAGGAGGGATGCCCCCTCTGTCAGGGCGTTGAGGGAGAGATTGACGCCGGGCATGATGCAGCCGCCTATATAGCGGCCCTTTTCATTGACCACGGTAATGGTGGTGGCGGTCCCCAT
>CAMOGQ010000102.1 GCA_946614165.1 uncultured Lachnospiraceae bacterium | reverse complement strand
GACGACCCGGGCGGCTCTGCGGCGCTATGCGCCGTCAGCCCGCACCAGCAAAAAAGAGGTCCGGAGCCTTTCGGCTTTCCGGACCCCGGGCCTTACATTACTGCTGAAAGTATTCGTATTCCAGTCTCTGATCTATATCCACGGAGGCGATAAAGAGCTCCCCTTCTGCGGCAGGATCATCTCCGCCGGTCACTTCCAGGCGGTAGATTCTGTCTCCGGCGGCAAAAAAGGCCTTATAGTAATTGGACCGCTCAGCGCCCTCATCCTCCGTCAGGTCCGTCGCCGCACAGATCTCCTCTATACAGGATGGCAGCTTTCCGTAGACGCCGGAAAACTCTGTCAGGTCCTCCCTGCAGTCTTCCCGGAATTCATCCATCAGAGCCCTGTCTTCGGAGCCGTATTCCCATATGCCGATCTGGGACATGTCATCATAGCGCTTATATATTTTCGCGCTGATGCGCTCCCGGCCGTTCTCCTCCAGGGTGACTCCCACGTCGTCCTTCTCATGGACATAGCCGGCGTCCGGAATGGTGTAGGTCAGCTTTCCTATGTGGTCCCTGGCAGGATGCCTGGAAATATCCGACTTAATGCGCCCTATGGCAAAAGCCGCAAGAAAGACCGCGGTCAGGATAAAAGCTGCGGCCAGGGTCCTGATGATCCTGTCGGCACGGCGGTTCCTCACCGCCATCTGTCCATTGATCCTGGAGAGCTGCTCAATGACCGCATCCTTCTCCCTGGTCTCTTCCGCCTTTTTTCCCAGCAGTTCCGAGACCGATACGTCCAGTATGTCCGCCATATCCGAGAGCAGATCCGCATCGGGTACGGAGAGGCCCTTCTCCCATTTGGAAACGGTCTGTCTGGTGACATGCAGTCTGACAGCCAGCTCCTCCTGGGTAAATCCTTTATTTTTTCTGATGGTCCTGATGTTCCCGCTCAGCATATCTGTATCCTCCTGGACTGAAATTCTGCCTTAATCATATGTCCGAAGGCGGATCTTCTCAAGCAACACAGATTAACATTCAGCCCTTGAGCCTCTTTTTCCCTTTTCCGGTGCCGGAAAAGCCGGCGCCGGCCTCCTGCCTCCGTCATTAAGAGAATCCGTCTTTTTCCTTCCTGCTGCTGCACACCTTCATCCTTCCGTTCAGTGTTATAACTCCCAGGGTCAGTTTTACCGCCGGGGACGCGGGCGGAATAAAGACCAGGGACCTGATATCAGGATCCTCCACCTTTCCCAGATTTGTAATGCTGTAGGCCCCGGGACCGCCGAAGCCGAACATGCGCTTTCCGACGAATCTGCCTGCCTTTGAATCAAAGCCTCCCAGTGCAGAAATGGCCGCCGCATCCAGAAGGGTCGGCGACATCTCAAAATAGCAGGCCAGCACCAGCATAAGATCTCTGTTCTTTCCAAGGCGCTTCCTGACCTGTTCATGGACTTCCCGGGCCTTTTTTACCACGTCCTTCGTCCTCAGAGAACATTGAATGCCCATGGCCGTGGAGTAATTGCCCAGGGCTCCCTTCCTGTATACAGTAAGCTTCTTCCGGATATCGGCCGCAATGATGATCTTCCCTGCACCGGTCTTCACAAACATATGGGCCATCAGAAGGTCATTCATGGAAAATCCGTTTTCTCTGCAAAGCTGCGACATCTGTGCCACAGCCGCGGTATCCGCCTCGAAAACCTCATGCTTTACCGGATGGGTCCTGCCGTATTCCTCCGCAAAGCTTTTATACGCAACATAGCTTACTCTGTGGTCCTCTTTTTTCCACTGCCGGTTGGCCCATCTTACAAGGAACCTGCTGATCCCGGAAAGGCGGCTCTTTGGGGGCAGGTCGTCAATGCTCTGCATCAGGACTTCCTCTGCATACGCAGGAAAAATCCCGCCCGCGTAATCCGCGGCAAACTCCCGGGCAAGGTCCAGAAGGCCCCTGCCGTCTGCCAGAAGGTGGTGGGCGATGAAAAGCAGGGACATCCCCTGCTCCCCGGGATATATGAATACCTTCAGCAGCCCGTTCTCGAATACGTTCCATTCCTCCCCGGAAATATCCCTGTAGTCATCCCAGAGGGAGGACAGATCCTCCTTAAGGCTCACGCTGATTTTCGATGACCCGGTGACATTGTAATACAGCCTGTCCGTCCCTTCCTCATATGCGATCAGAGATCTTAAAAAGGGATGGGCCCCTGCCAGCCTGGAAAAGGCCGCATCTGCAAGGATACTGTCATAGTCTTTTCCCAGCTCCATCAGGATCCCGAAATGCATGTTGGGACACATGAAATGAGCTCTCTCCGTTTTCAGATACTGTCTCATCATTCGTTTTTTCTCCCATGCGGTCTGCAGGATGATCCCCTCCCGCAGAATACCTGTCACCTGATTTCTGCATTCCCCTCCTGTCCCTGCAGGGAGATCCATGGAAACCTTCCCGGATCCGCAGGTCCCGGGCAGATGGTCTCCTTCTTCTGGCAGGCACTCTCTCATCCTTCTCTCCTGCTCTCCGGATTCCGGCGGCCTGCCCTCATTACATGGACCATATGTACATTTTAATACAGGCAGCTGGCCGTTGGACACAGCTTATCAATCTGTTGCCAGATACTAAACATTTATGCTTGCTTCCCGCACAAATACTGGGTTTCCGGAGAGCCGGATATTATTCCAGCTCGATTGTTCCGGGCGGCTTGGAAGTAATGTCGTAGAGTACTCTGTTGACCCCCGGGACCTCGTTGATGATCCTGGTCATGCACTTCTGCAGAACGTTCCAGGGGATCTCTGCGGCCTCCGCCGTCATGAAATCACTGGTCAGCACGGCCCGAAGGACAACAGCCAGGCCGTAGGTCCTGTGGTCTCCCTGTACGCCCACGCTGCGCATATTGGAGAGAGCGGCAAAATACTGGCCCAGATCCCTGTCCACGCCGGCCTTTGCCAGCTCGTCGCGGAAGATAAAGTCCGCTTCCTGCACAGTCTTTACCTTAGCAGGGGTGATCTCGCCCACAATGCGGACGCCCAGGCCGGGTCCCGGGAAGGGCTGGCGGTAGACCAGGTCCGCGGGAATGCCCAGCTCCAGTCCCACCTTCCGGACCTCGTCCTTGAACAGCTCCCGCAGGGGCTCTATGGGCTTTTCGTCAAAGCCCAGCTCTCTTACAAGATCAATGGGCAGGCCGCCCACGTTGTGGTGGGACTTGATGACGTCGCCGGTCTTTCCGTCGCCGCTCTCCACCACGTCCGGATAAATGGTGCCCTGGGCAATGTACTTTACCTTCCCCTTCAGCTTCTTCGCCTCATCGCCGAAGACCTGGGGGAAGACGGCACCGATCACCTTGCGCTTGCCTTCCGGATCGGATTCTCCCATGAGCTGCAGGAAAAATGTCTCCCTGGCGTTGACCCTGGTGAAATTCAGATTGAACTTTCCGCCGGGACCGAAGATGGCTTCCACCTCGTCCCCTTCATCCTTCCGCATCAGGCCGTGGTCCACGAAAACGCAGTGGAGCTGGCTGCCGATGGCCCTGGACAGGAGGGCAGCCGCCACGGAAGAATCCACGCCGCCGGAAAGGCCCAGGATCACATGATCGTCTCCGATCTTCTCTCTAAGCTCTCTGATCGTCGTTTCCGCAAAGGAGGCCATCTGCCAGTCTCCGGAGCATCCGCATACGTCCATGACGAAGCTGCGGAGCATCTTCTGCCCCTCCAGGGAGTGGGTCACTTCCGGATGGAACTGGAAAGCATAGAGCTTTTTCTCAGGGTTCTCCATGGCGGCCACAGGGCATACGGGGGTATGGGCCGTGATCCTGAAGCCGTCCGGCACCGAAGCGATATAGTCCGTGTGGCTCATCCAGGTCTGGGTGGGACTGGACGTGCCGGCAAAAAGAAGGCTTCCTGCCGGATCTGTTTCCACCATGGTATGGCCGTACTCGCTGACGGGGGCCGTCCTGACCTCTCCTCCCAGCTTATAGGCCATGAGCTGGGATCCGTAGCAGATGCCCAGCACCGGGATGCCCATCTCAAAGAGCGCCCTGTCGCAGGAAGGCGACTCCGGGTCATAGACACTGGCAGGTCCCCCGGTCAGTATGATGCCTTTGGGATCCATTTCCCGGATCCGGTCCAGAGAAGTGCTGCAGGGGTGGATCTCGCAGTATACATTGCATTCCCTGACTCTTCTGGCGATCAGCTGCTTGTACTGGCCGCCGAAGTCCAGGACGATGATCATTTCTCTTGCCATTTTGCCTCCTTCTTTTTTCTGTCATATCCTTTCCGGTATGATCGTCCGTTTTTTAAGCAAAAAACGGAAAGAGCCGGGGACGCCCTTGTCCCTGCCCTTTCCGATCTGTTTTTTTCTAGCTGATGATCCTGCGGATTCCCAGGATCGTTCTGTAAGTGGCACTGCCGTAAATGATGCCGCTGGTGGTGGAAGCGGCGTGCACGATCTGGCCGTTTCCGATATAAAAGGCCACATGGCCCGCATAGCAGATGAGGTCGCCTGGCTTTGCGCTGTCCAGGGAATCCACCTCTGTTCCGTAGAGAAGCTGCATCTCCGCCGTTCTGGGGATGCTGTAGCCGAACAGACTGTAGACCGTCTGGGTAAAGCCGGAACAGTCGCAGCCTCTTGTCAGACTGGTGCCGCCCCAGACATAGGATTTACCCACGAACTGGCAGGCAAAATTCACCACATCCTGGCCCGTGGTACCGCTGGGCTGTCTGTAGCCCTCCAGGTCGGAAGCGATATGGACGGGAATGCCGTTCACATAGCCCTCGGAGGAGGTCTCCGTAGCGGAGGTCCAGGCGGCAGACGCCGCCTCCTGGGCTGCCTGGGCAGCTGCCGCCGCAGCCGCGGCCGCCTCTTCCCGGCGCTTTTTCTCTTCCAGCCGGTTCAGATAAGCCTTCTGCTCCTCCAGACGGGCCTGGAGCTGGGCCGCCCTGCTTTTGGCGGCGGCAAGACGCTCGTCGTAGTTGTCATAGGAGTCTCTGAGCCCGGAAAGAGCCTCTTCCAGACGCTCCTCCTCCTGTTCCAGCTCGTCCTCCGCTTCCTTTTCCAGGATCCTGCGGGCGGAAAGCTCCGCTTTTTCCTGGGCCGCGGCTTCGGAGCTGGACCGGTATTTGTCCAGAAGCCCCTTGTCGTAGGCGTACAGCTGACTGACATACTCGGATTTGGCAAGCATGTCGCTGTAGGAGGAAGCTGCCAGGAGGACTTCCAGATAGGAGACCTCTCCCTCCTCATAGATGGCCTGGATACGGTCTTCCATCCGGGCGCTCTGCTTCTTCAGCTTCTTTTCGGCAGAGTTCATTTTCTTTTTCTGGACGCGGATATCCTCCTTGAGCTGGCCGATCTCTTCCTTCTGCAGGGCAATAGTGGCCATGAGGGCAGCGATCTCTTCGGTGGTATTGTCGATCCTGGACCCCACCTGGGCCTGCTCGCCCTCCATGGAATCGATCCTGTCCGCGTTGTCCCGGATCTCCTGCTGGGTGTTCTCCACCTGCTGCCTGGCGTCCTCGATCTCGTCCGCGGAGGCGTATGCAAAAGGACCAGCGGACAATGAGAGGACCAGAAGGATCGTCAGGACCCGCCGCATATTCACTTTTCCTTTTGAGGATTTTCCTTCGTTTCTCTTCAAACCTGCCTCGCAATCAGAAATCTCAGCCGCTTCCTGCCGTAGATCAGAGCTCGCAGTTGCCTACGGTCCTGGGGAAGGGAAGGACGTCTCTGATGTTGCCCATGCCTGTCAGATACATGACGCAGCGCTCAAAGCCCAGACCGAAGCCTGCATGCCTTACGGAGCCGTATCTGCGCAGGTCAAGGTAGAACTGATAGCCTTCCTTGTCCATCTTCAGCTCGTCCATGCGTTTTTCCAGCTTGGAAAGGTCTTCCTCACGCTGGCTGCCGCCGATGATCTCGCCGATGCCGGGGACCAGGCAGTCCATGGCCGCGACGGTCTTTCCGTCCTCGTTGAGCTTCATGTAGAAAGCCTTGATCTCCTTGGGATAGTCTGTCACGAATACGGGGCGCTTGAAGACTTCCTCTGTCAGATAGCGCTCGTGCTCTGTCTGCAGGTCGCTGCCCCAGTGTACCTTATAGTCAAAGGCGTCGTTGTGCTTTTCCAGGATCTCGATGGCTTCCGTATAGGTCACATGGCCGAAATCGGAGCTGACCACGTGGTTGAGCCTCTCCAGCAGTCCCTTGTCGATGAACTGGTTGAAGAAGGCCATTTCTTCGGGAGCGTTCTCCAGCACGTAGCGGATGACATACTTGAGCATGTCTTCTGCCAGCTTCATGTCGTCCTTCAGGTCCGCGAAGCACATCTCGGGCTCGATCATCCAGAACTCAGCCGCATGGCGGGTGGTGTTGGACATCTCGGCACGGAAGGTGGGGCCGAAGGTATAGACGTTGCGGAAGGCGAAGGCATAGGTCTCCACGTCCAGCTGGCCGCTGACGGTCAGATTGGTGGACTTGCCGAAGAAGTCCTTTGAATAATCCACCTTGCCGTCCTCTGTCATGGGAAGCTGGTCCAGAGGAAGGGTGGTCACCTGGAACATCTCGCCGGCGCCTTCCGCGTCGGAACCGGTGATGATGGGGGAATGTACATAGACAAAGCCCTTCTCCATGAAGAATCTGTGAATGGCAAAGGCGATCAGGGAACGGACGCGGAATACGGCCGTAAAGGTGTTGGCGCGGACTCTCAGGTGGGGAATGGTCCTCAGATATTCGAAGCTGTGGCGCTTCTTCTGCAGAGGATAGTCACCGGAGGATGTGCCTTCGATCTCTACGGACTCTACCTGCATCTCAAAGGGCTGCTTGGCCTGGGGAGTCTCCACGATGGTGCCTGTGGCGATCACGGCGGAGCCTACGTTCAGCCTGGCCACATCGGCAAAGTTGGCAAGGTCCTTGCTGTAGACCAGCTGCAGGGTCTTGAAGGTGGAACCGTCGTTCAGTACGATGAAACCGATATTCTTGGAATCGCGGTTATTGCGGATCCATCCGCCCACGGTCACCTTTCCTCCTGCATACTTTCCGATGTTTTCGAACAGCTCTCTGATCTCGATCAGCTGATACTCCTCTCTCATTTCAAATCTCTCCTTCTTTTGTGTTGTGTCTTTATGTCACCCGGTGGGATGCTTTCTTTTTACTGTGCTCCCTCCGGAGCGCCTTCCTCTGCTGCAGGCTTTTCCTCAGCGGCAGGCTCTTCCCCGGCGGCAGGCTCTTCCTCGCTGACAGACTTTACATTGCCTCTCAGATAGGCCAGGACCTTGTCGCAGATGAGATTGTCGTAGACCAGCTCGATGGGGAAGTCCTTTTCATAATCCTTCGCGGATTCATAGCCGAAGTCGGCTGCCGTTTTCTCGGCGTAGTCCTGCATTTCCTTTTCGTCGGGAAGAAGATTTTCCTTTTCTCCGATGGCCTGCAGGATCAGGACCTGGCGGGAATACTGCTCGGCGATCTTCCGGATGTCCTCCTCGTAGGTCTCCTGGGTGGATCCGATCCGTGCCATGAAGGTGGGAAGATCCTCGCCGTAGATCCTGGCATATTCCCGGTACATCTTTTTGTAGGCGGCTTCCATCCGGTCGGTGAATTCCGCCGGGATCTCCTGTTTGAAAGTGCTGTTCTCCATCAGGTAATTGAGGATGACGGTATTAAGAGCCTCGTCATGCTCCGCCTGGGCCTTTGCCTCCAGCTGCTTTCTGAAATAGTCCTTCAGCTTGTCCACGGTATCAATGGGATTTCCCTCATCGTCCGTTTTGCCAAGGCCCGAAAGGAACTCGTCCGAAAGGTTCGGGATCTTATAGATGTAGATGGTTTTGACGGTCACCTTAAAGACCGCTTCCTTTCCTGCCAGGTCCCTGTCCTGGTAATCCTGGGGCAGAGTCACCTTAAATTCCGTCGTGCTGCCCTTTTCCTTTCCCACCAGGCCGTCTTCGATACTGCCCGGCAGGGTCCCTGTGCCGATCTCTGCTTTAAGATCTTCCGTCTTTTTGTCTGTCAGTTCCGTGCCGTCCAGGGAAACGGTGTAATCGACACCCACCGTGTCACCCCTCTGCACTTTGCTGCGGTCCAGTACTTCCTTAAGCTGCTCGTTCTCCGCCAGAAATCTGTCGATCTCTGTCTGTATGTCTGCCTGGTCCACCTCTTTTACGGGAGCCGCCTCTGCCTCGATGGAATCATAGGGAGCCGCTTCCACATAGTCGCATGCGGAAAAAGTCTCCTCTTCCTCCTCGGGGGGGATTTCGGAAGTCTCCCCGTTTGGTTCCGGTTCCGCAGGCTGCACAGGCTCCTGATTTCTCCAGCCGGCATAGACCAGCAGAATGGTCAGGACCAGGGCCGCCAGGGCACCGATGGTTTTTTTGTTCATAGACCAATTTTCCTTTACTGATTGCTTTTCCCGGAATCCGTCCGGACGATTTCCGGGCATGAATGGTTACAGGATAACTACAATAATATAGCACAGGAAAAAAATCTTTCAAAGACCTTTCGTGTTAAGTTTTGCGCCCCGGAGGTCCCGGGAAGGGCCCCCCGGGGCAGGGAAAGGGCCCCCCGGGGCAGGGAAAGGCCCCGGGAGCCCCTTCCCTGCCCCTTCCCGCGCCCTCTCCGGGACCGATTTTTTTATTGCCTGTACCCTGAAACAATGTTAGAATGTTTTAGTACTGTTTCGGGCAGTCATCCAGAATATCTCTTTACGGAGGGGGAAGAAAGTTGAGTACCTTACAAATCGTATTATTAGTCATTCTCGCAGTGCTGATCGCCGCTGTGGTCGCCCTGTATTTCATCGGCAAGCGCCTGCAGAAGCGCCAGGAAGAACAGCAGGCCCAGATCCAGGCAAACAAGCAGACGGTCAGTCTTCTGGTCATCGATAAAAAACGGCTGAAGCTCAAGGAGGCCGGACTTCCGGACGAAGTCGTCAAAAGCACTCCCTGGTACGCCCGCCGCGGCAAGCTTCCCATCGTAAGGGTCAAGGCCGGCCCCCAGTTCGTAAACATGGTCTGCGATGAAGCCATCTTCGATACCATCCCCGTGAAAAAGACCATCAAGGCCGAAGTCAGCGGCATGTACATCGTCAGCGCCAGAGACGCCAAGGGCAAGAAGCTCTACTCCGACCAGCCCCCCAAGAAAAAAGGCTGGTGGGGCAGGACCATCGACAAGCTCCAGGAAAAAGCCGGAGCAAAGCCCGTCAAATAACTGCATATATGATTTAAAAAGGTCTGCGGAAGTTCCGCAGACCTTTTCTTTTGCCCTTACTGACGGTCCCTTTCCCTGTCAGATCCGGTAGGAGGCCCTGATCTGGTCCAGAATGGAATCTCTCTGATTTTCCACATGGATCACGGCGGCCTGGGCGGCCTTTTCCTCGTCGCCTCCCAGGATGGCCTGGACCAGGACGTCGTGCTCCCTGACCAGCCTGTCGTAGCGCTGATCGTCCCGGATATACTCGAAGCGGTAGCGGTAGAGGTTGTCCGCCAGCCTCTCCAGGATGCTGGAGAGCTTTCTGTTCCCTGCCGCCGCGATGATCACGTCGTGGAAGTCCACGTCCGCCTCCGTAATGGCGATCTGGTCACCCTTGGCGATGGCTTCCTTGAAAGCCACGTTGGAAGACCTGAGCCTTGCCTTTTCTTCCTCCGTGATCCTTCTGCTGGCCAGTCTGGCGCAGAGGGAATCCAGAGCCACTCTGATCTCCATGACCTCCTGCAGTTCCTCCTCGGTGATCTGGGCCACTCTTGCCCCGCTCCCCGGGATAATGGTGACAAGCCCTTCCAGCTCCAGCTTGCGGATGGCTTCCCGTATGGGCGTCCGGCTGGTCCCCAGAAGGTTGCCCAGACGGATCTCCGTCAGCCTCTCTCCCGGTGCCAGCTTGCCTGTCAGGATGGCCTTGCGCAGGGTCAGAAATACGGTCTCCCGGAGGGGCAGCGACTGATCGTCCACCTCCAGATTAATTGCGGGATCTCTGTACTCCATTTTTTCCTCCTTCAGTTCTTTCCTTCTCTGCTGAAAAATGTCGTTAAAGTCCCGAAGCATCCCTCTGACACAGGGGATCTCCAAAAAGCCTCCAGCGCCCCGGCCGCTCTTTCCCTGGTCTCGTAAATGGCGAACACGGAAGGGCCGCTGCCGGACATTCTGGCGGTAAGGGCGCCCTCCTTCATAAAGAAGGCTTCCACCTCCCCGATCCTTTGCACCATGGGGCCTGTCACCAGCTCCAGCACGTTGGAGCAGAGGGCCGCCGTCTTCTTCAGATCCTTTTCTTCTATGGCCCGGATCATTCCGTCCACGTCCGGATGGGCATAGCCCTCAAGAGCGTCCAGGGCCCTGTAGACCTGGCCCGTATTCACACCTACCGCCGGCTTTACCAGGATCATGGGCCAGGCGGGCAGGTCCGGCAGCTTTGTCAGCACCTCGCCGATCCCCTCGGAGATCCTGGTCCCTCCCATAATGCAGTAGGGGATGTCCGCTCCCAGGGGAAGGGCCAGCTCGCAGAGCCGCTCATCCGTCAGATCCGGGGCGTACAGATCCCTGAGGGCCAGAAAGACCGCTGCCGCATCCGTGCTGCCGCCGGCAAGGCCCGCCGCGATGGGTATGCGCTTTTGAAGCCCTATGTCAAGGCTGTCGGTAATGCCAAGCTCCTTCATCATGACCCTGGCCGCCCTGCAGATCAGGTTGTCCTCTCCGGCGGAAAGATCCGCCCCTTCTATCTTCAGAGCCAGATCTCCCTTTCCGTCTTCCCTGGCTTTAAAGGTCAGGGTATCGTGAAGGCCGATCTCCTGCATGATCATCCTGACCAGGTGATAGCCGTCTTCTCTTCGTCCCGTCACATCCAGCGCCAGATTGATCTTGGCGTGGGCGTCTCTGCTGATCTGTTTCATACTAAATATCCTTTTGCTTTTTCTTATCTGCCTTCTGAAAGAGCGGGGCTTAGGAATGCACGGCCCCGGTCAGATCCCGGACCGCCCCGATCCCGTGCCGGACCAGGTATTCCTCGATGCCGCTTACCAGCTGCTCTGTCAGATAAGGATTGTGGAAATTCATGGCCCCCGCCGCCACGGCGCTGGCCCCTGCCAGCATGAATTCGATGGCGTCTTCGGCCGAGGCGATGCCGCCCATGCCGATGACGGGAATGGTGACCGCCTGCGCCGCCTGGTAGACCATGCGGACCGCCACCGGCTTGATGGCGGGGCCGGACAGGCCTCCTGTCTTATTGGCCAGGACGAAGGTCTGCTTTTCTATATCGATCTTCATGCCGGTAATGGTATTGATCAGGCTGATGGCATCCGCCCCTCCGTCCTGGGCCGCCCGGGCCGTCACGGTGATGTCCGTCACGTTGGGGGTCAGCTTCATGATCACCGGCTGGGCCGCCTCGGCCTTGATCTTTCTGGTGATCTCATAGAGGGCCTCCGGATTCTGGCCGAAGGCAATGGCCCCTTCCTTTACGTTGGGGCAGGACACATTGATCTCCAGCATATCCACCGGCTGGTCCTGCAGGCGTCTGACCACCTCCAGGTATTCCTCCTCTGTCTTTCCGCAGACGTTGACGATGACTCTGGTGTCATAGTCCTTCAGGAAGGCCAGGTCTCTTTCGATAAAGACGTCGATCCCGGGGTTCTGCAGGCCTATGGCGTTGAGCATGCCCCCGTAGACCTCCGCCACCCGGGGGGT
>CAMOGQ010000101.1 GCA_946614165.1 uncultured Lachnospiraceae bacterium | reverse complement strand
GGAATAAGGATCCTCCTTCTGCCTGTCAAAGCCGTCGAACTTCATGTCGACCTTGTCCATGTCCGGCGGTCCCGCGGTCATGAGGGAAGAAAGATCGCCTTCCTCTTCCGATGCGGAAGGATCCTCTCCCTTTGTCACCCAGTACATGGGGGCTCTCTTGTTCTCGTCCTTTCCGGATCCCTTCATGCCCAGCTCTTCCCCGTAGTAGATGAAGGCATTGCCGGTCATCAGAAGGTTGAGGCCGCCGGAGAGCTTGGTCCTGGAACCGTCGTCGTAGGCGTAGTAGCCGGCGGACCTGGCCAGGTCATGGTTGGTATAGAAGGGAGCGTTGACGTAAGAGGGATTGTGGGAAGCGTAGAGGGCTTCCTCTTCCTCCAGGGCCCTTCCGAAGGCGGAGGCTTTGCGGCTCCCTTTGACCACGCCGGCGATGAGGCCGTCCGCGCCGGAAAAGGCAAAGTCAAAGAGGGAGTCGATCCCGGAGTCGTAGTAGCGGGCGTAGAGGTCCTGGGAGGCCCAGCACTCTCCCACCAGATAGACCTCGGGATTGATGGACCGCGCCGTATCCGTCACCCAGGACAGGAAATCGATGCTGCCTTCGATGTTGTCGGTATAATAGCTGGTCACGGCGTCCATGCGCAGGCCGTCGACGCCCCTCTCCAGCCAGAAGCGCATGACCCCGGACAGTTCTTCCTTCACGTCCGGCGTGGAAAGGTTCAGATCCGGCATGCCCTCCCAGAAGCGGGCCTCGTAGTACCAGCCGGAATCATCCAGAGGCGCGCAGCCGTTGTAGGGCTCTTTTGTAAAGTTGTAATACCAGACATAGGGGCAGTCTTCGTAGACCGGCTCCGCTCCCTCCGGAAGGGCCTTCAGATAGGCCGCGGCCTCCTGAAACCAGGGGTGCTCCACCGAGGTATGGTTGAAGGCCAGGTCAATGACCAGGCGGATCCCCCGTTTGTGGCACTCGGCAAGCAGCGTATCGAAATCGTCCAGGGTCCCGAAATCGGGGTCGATGTCCATGTAGTCGGTGGCGTCGTACTTATGGTAGGTGGGGGAGGGGAAGACCGGGGTCATCCAGATCTGGGAGCAGTCCAGGTCTTCCCTGGTTCCGGGATCCCCGTCCCCGATATAGTCCAGGGCCTGCGTCAGCCCTTTCAGGTCTCCGATCCCGTCCCCGTTGCTGTCCGCGAAGGAATATACAAAGACTTCATAGGTGGTCCTGCAGTCATCCTGAGGATAGGCCGGGGAAAGGGCCCCGTTTACCCGGTCCATCTGGGAGAGGGATGCGGATCCTGGCTCTGCCTCTTCCGTCTGCGTCTGGGCCTCCTCCGCAGGAGGAAGGTCCTGGGACTGCGAAGGCGCGGCCGCCCTCCCGCAGCCTGCGGCCAGAAAGAGGGCCAGGGCCGCGGATAATGCCCCGGACGCCATGGAACGCTTTTTAAGGGAATGCTTCAAAAATGAAAACTTCACGGGCACCTCCTTTGCTCTTCCTCCCGGTCAGTCAAGAGGAAGTTCGAAGACTGCCTCTGTATGGCAGCCGTTTACGCGGCAGGCGCATCCATTTTTCATGGAAGGCCATTTCTCCAGAAATACTTCTGTATCCGTAAAGAGGGGATGGACGGCAAGTTCAAAGTCCGCCCTGCCTTCCCGGGCAAAACGGGCAAGGCCGATCTCCCAGTCCTGCCCCGTATAGAAGGAATCCGCGGCCCTTTGGTCTGACCGCAGGCTCTCTCCCTTCCGGGTCAGTTCCGCGGACTCTCCCTCATAGGAAAGGACCAGCAGAGCTTCCGCCATGCCTTTTTTCCCGGATATGCCCTCCAGGTGCAATGATGCCTTCAGATCCTCTCCCGCATCCGCGGGAGATTCCTCTGTCAGGGCGGCCCTTACAGGATTTACAAGGGCTTCCAGGGCCCTGTATTCCCCAAAGGACCCGTCTTCGGAGAGAGAGACGGTCTCAAAGCCCGCTGGGGCCTTATCCAGTGCGGGACAGACTCTGAAGGAAGGCTTTCTTTCCTCCCTGACTCTGCAGATCATGGTCAGGGATCCGTCCGCCCCTTCCAAGACGTCGTCCTTTGATATCACAAGGCGGTCTCTGCCGCCCCAGAAGACCTTTACGCTGCAGAGGGCTTCTTCCTCCGTCAGGGTCAGGGCCTGTGCGCTCCTCCTTTTCGGGACGCCGGCTTCGATCTGGTAGATGACCTTCGAAGGATCTCTTCCTTCTCTGGCGTAAAAGACATAGATATCCTCCCGCACGCCCCTGAGGATGCACAGGGGAACGGCGTTTACGGTCTTTAAGAGATTTCCGTCGGAGAGGGGCATGTCGAAGGGATAGAAAAAGATCTCTCCGTCCCTGACGTCCTCCCTGCCGAAGTCGGCCAGAAGCTTTCCCTCCCGGTCAAAAGCCATGAGAGGCGTATCCGGATGGTCCTGCATCCTGCGCCGTCTCTGGTAGTCGGATACGAAAAGGTATCCTCCCCTGTCCGAAGCCCGCACGGCCCTGCGAAGGCTCTCAAGGTCCTCGGGCCTTCCGGGATTTCCCTCCTGGGGAATGTAGTCCATGCCGCACAGATTCTCTCCGAAGTCCTTTATGAACATGGAAAGCCTCCGGATCCTGCGGTAGGCATCCGTCAGCTGGCCGTACTCCCTTACGGGAGCGTTGAAGTCATAGGAAAGGATGGGCAGGTCGTTGGGATAGCCCGTCTCCCTGGACTCCTGCAAGGTGGAAAACTTTCCTTCGGGGTTGGTCCCTCCATGGTACATGTAGTAGCCAAGAAGGTTGCAGCCGCTGCCCAGCTTTACCAGGCTCATGGCCTCCGTATCCCTGCCCGTAGCCACGGGCCGTCTGTGCCTCGTGACCTGCAGGCCCCCGCCCAGCTCCGCTGTCAGGTAGGGGAAGGCTCTCATGTCAAAGGTAATGCCTTCGCCGATGCCGTGGTCCGAGCCGATGGCGTGGTCGTTCCGCTCCTCTGTAAATATGTAGTTGCCGCTGGGTTCGATCTCGGTCAGGCGCTGGTCCCAGGGTGCTTCGCAGTAGCCTCCCATGACAGGCAGCATGCCGCCCGTCACCGCCCCGCCCCAGCCGGTGGCCGTATAGAGGGGAGCATCAAAACCGATCTCCTTTGCCATGGAAAGCAGAGCCTTCATGTGCTTTTCGCCCTCTTCCCCCGTAAGACCTCCGCAGTGACCGTATTCGTTCTCGATCTGAACCCCGATGATAGGCCCGCCGTCCTTTATAAAGAGGCCTTCCACTTCCCGGAAGATCCTTTCATAAAAGATCCGGACCAGGTCCATGTAGGCGGGGTCGTTTGTCCTGGTCCTGAGCTTTCCCTGCCTTTCCAGGTCCATGAGCCAGTCGGGGAAGCCTC
This sequence comes from uncultured Lachnospiraceae bacterium, assembly GCA_946614165.1. Classification (GTDB taxonomy): domain Bacteria; phylum Bacillota; class Clostridia; order Lachnospirales; family Lachnospiraceae; genus CAG-791. The sequence goes on along the minus strand of CAMOGQ010000101.1, from coordinate 8,336 downwards.
CGTTCCTGACTTCGCCGTGGGCCCAGGGCCCGATCCGAAGGAACATCTTGAGGCCGCACTTATTTAAGGTCTGAACGAAGGCACGCAGATCCCGGCAGCCTTCAAAGTCAAAGACGCCCCTCTCCTCCTCGTGGTGGATCCAGATGGTGTAGGCGGAAACGATATCCACGCCTCCCGCCTTCATCTTCAGAAGCTCTCTTTCCCAGTCCTCTTTCCTGACCCTGCTGTAGTGGATCTCTCCCATGACGGGGAACCAGGGCCTTCCGTCCGCCGTCAGGTATTTCTCGTTAAACGATAGTTTCGTATCCTTTGTGATCTCCATGTTTTTTCCGTCTCCCGCAGGCTTTTTCTTCTTAAAAAACCTGCCATGGGCCCGGAGGGCCCATGGCGGTCTACAGCTCTTCCCTGCAGCAGAGAGCCGCTGCAGGGAAGAACAGGCAAATGCAAATGAAAATAAAGTTATAATCGCCGGGCAGACCCTTCTCACAGGCCCCCGTCCCTGTCAGGCATCTGCGTGCTCTTTTCCATACGGATGGTATAGCCCTCCAGGATCTTTCCCTTTACCTTTTCTCCCTCGATCATCCGAAACAGAAGGGAAGCTGCCTCCGCTCCCAGAGCGTCCTCGTTAAAATAGACCGATGTGATCCGGGGAGAGGCGCTCTCTAAAAGGGAGCTCCCGTAACAGGAAGCGATGCCTATATCTTCGGGGATCCGGATCCCCAGAGCGCTGCAGCGCACCAGGATGCTGCCGGCCAGGCGGTCGCTCATGCAGACGATGCAGTCCGCTTTCAGGTCCAGACACCTGCGGACCGCCAGATCCACCTTTTCGGAGTCCAGGACTCCCAGGATCATCAGGTCCGGGTCCGGTTCAAGGCCCGCCTCACGGTGGGCCTCTTCAAAGGCCCTTTTCCTGATTCCCGTAATGACATGGGTCTCGTCTCCTCCGATCAGGGCAAGCCGTTTCATGCCGGACTGAAGAAGGCGGCCCGTCAGGTCCCTGCAGCCTCTCAGGTTGTCCTGATCCAGACAGACTATGTCAGGATCATCGGAAGCCCCGATGGCCACAAAAGGGAAGCCTTTCTTTTTCAGATAGGAAACCGCCCTGTCCCTGGTCATGGTCCTGGTCAGGATGACCCCGTCCGCCTTGCGGTGTTCTACGATCCGCTGCAGGCCGGTGAGGTCGCTGCCGCTGACCACGGAGAGCATGATGTCATAGCCCTCCCTTTCGGTGACCTGTGCCACGCCGGCAATGCACTTTCTGAAAAAGGGCAGGTCCACTACCCCGTATTCTCCGGGAAGCGTCACGCAGATATTGAAGGTACGGCTCTGGGCCAGGCCCCTGGCCATGCTGCTGGGTCTGTAGTTGTGCTTTTCGATGTAGGACCTGACCCTTTCCCTGGTCTGCTCCGATATTCTGCCCTTGCCCGATATGGCCCTGGAGACCGTGGTCTTGGATACCCCCAGGGCAGATGCGATGTCATCAATGGTCATGTTAGAGGCCATAAAGTACCTCTCTTTCCTTTACTGCCGCATGAAAAGCATGGGAATAAATTCGTTTAGCCTTTGACTGCGCCTCCGGTAACACCTTCGACGTAGTACTTCTGAAGGAACATGAACAGAAGGGTAACGGGAACCGCTACCAGGATGCCGCCTGCGCAGAACCTGGTGAAGTAGCCCTGATAGTCATTGGTCCATACCCATCTCTGCAGGGCGACCGCCACGTTGTAGGAATCGCTCTTGCCGAAGGCCACGTAGGATGCGAATACGAAGTCGCACCAGGGAGCCATGAAGGATACCAGCATGGTATAGATGATGATGGGCTTGGAAAGAGGAATGATCATCTGATAAAGGATCTGGAAGCGGGTGGCGCCGTCGATCCTGGCCGCCTCGTCCAGAGCCTTGGGCATGGTGTCAAAGTAGCCCTTGCAGACATAGTAGCCCATACCGGAGGAAGCCACATAGATCAGGATCAGTCCGGGGACCGCGCCGCCCTGGGTCAGGCCCAGCTGCTTGAGCAGGAAATACAGACAGATCATGGTCAGGAAGCCGGGGAACATGCCCAGGACCAGCCAGATGTTCATCAGGAGCCTTCTGCCCGCGAAACGCATTCTGGACAGGGCGTAGGATACAAAGATGATCACCAGGGTCTGCAGTACGGAAACGAAGCAGGCGATGATAAAGGTATTGGCATACCATCTGGTGAACTGGCACCCTTCCGAGAACAGGAATTTATAGGAGTCCAGGGAGAAGTGCTTGGGCACCAGATAGTTGACCATGCCGCCGAATTCCGACTGGTAGGAGCGGAAGCTCTGCAGTACCAGACAGAAGAAGGGGAACAGCCAGATAATGCTGATCAGGATCAGCACGATATAGGAAATGGTAAGTCCGACTCTTTTCTTGTGTGTCATTACTGGAATCCCTCCTCATCTTTGACGGACGGCAGAACATTGTATACCACCAGAGAGATCACGGCGGTAACGATGAATACCATGATACCGATGACAGCTGCGGTCTTGTAGTTGGTGTCGTTGACCGTCATCTTATAGAGCCATGTGACCAGCAGGTCGGTATAGCCGGCCCCGCCCTTTAAGTTCATGGACTGGGGCTTGCCCTGGGTCAGCAGGAAGATGACGTTGAAGTTGTTCAGGTTGCCGATGAACTGGGTCAGCAGGAAAGGTCCCGTGACGAAGAGCATGTAGGGCAGGGTAATGGAGAAGAACATCTGGAAGGCGTTGGCGCCGTCGATCTTTGCGCTCTCGTAGAGGTCTTCGGGGATGTTCATCAGAAGTCCCGTGGCGATCAGCATGATGTAGGGAATGCCCACCCAGAGGTTGATCACGATGATCAGGATCCGTGAATAAAGGGGATTGGTCCAGAAGGGAATGGCTCTTGAGATCAGGCCCCACTTGATCAGGTAGGAGTTGACCAGGCCGTCCGCCGCGAACATCTTGCCCACATACAGAAGGGATACGAACTGAGGGACCGCTATGGTCATGACCAGGATGGTCCTCCAGAGCTTTTTGAACTTGATGCCCTTCTGGTTGATCAGAATGGCCACCGCCATGCCCAGGAAATAGTTGAGGAAGGTGGCGAAGAAGGACCAGACCAGGGTCCAGGTCAGTACGGTGAAGAAGGTGGATCCGTAACCCTCTCCTCCGGTGGAGAAGAGGTTCCTGAAGTTCTCCAGTCCCACCCAGGTAAAGAGCTGTGACGGAGGCTGGTGGTTATAGTCATAGTTGGTAAAGGCAACGCAGATCATGAAGAAGATCGGCAGTACCGTGAAGACGAAGATGCCCAGGCAGGGAAGTGCCAGCAGGGTCTTGTCGAAGTTGTGGTCCAAGAGGGAATGCAGGTCCTGTCCGTTGGAGGGAAGTCTTTTCCCCATGGCCAGGAGATGCTGGGCCTCTTTGTTCTGATAGAGGTTGATCCTCCAGAGGAGAATCAGGGCCAGGATGGCAAAGATGGACAGAAGGCTGTAGAGCAGGATGAAGAAGGAGTTGTCCCCGTAGGAGACCGTGCCGTCGGGATTGAAGCCTCTGCCGGAGGTTCCCAGCGTTCCGAAGTCCTTCAGATACTGCATGCCGAAGCCGAAAATAAAGTACAGAAGGCCGGCTTCACAGGCCAGCATGGAAAGGCCGCGGACCCACTGTCCCCGGAGGAGCTGGCCAAAGCCCATAATGATATAGGAAATACGGGTCCTGAAATCTCCTCCGGCGAAGGTGGTCCCGATGTCCTTCAGATCCGCGCCGATCCATTTGAAAAATCCCGCGATCTGCATACCGATCGTATTTTTCTCTTTCATTGATTATCACTCCCGGTCCCGCTTATATCCGCGGCGGATCCGCTTCTATAGGCACGGGACTTGAATCTTCCTTAGCGGTTACTACGTGCTGCTGAAGGCAGAAAGTTCTTTTCATTTCTTCCTTTTTAGAAACTACGGGCAGGGTATCCCGCGAGACGCCCTGCCCGTAGAGAGAATTCAAGGAATTCGTATGATATTCAGCTTTAAAAATGTCTTACTGAGCATAACCCTCGCAGGTGGTCTGGAAGTCCTGAAGAGCTGCCATCAGAGCTGCGTCGTCGGCGTTGTCATAGTCGCCGGAGATGACGGAGTCGCCAAGGGAGGTTGCCAGTGCCCAGTAGTCGCCGGGATACTGTCCCTGAGGGATGGTGAACTGCAGCTGCTCGCCCAGAGCTGTCAGAGCTTCGTCTGCCAGAACTTTTTCATTCTGCTGTGCGTTCTTGTTGGAAGGGCCCCAGCCTGCTGCTTCATAGCGGGCTACCTGGACTTCTTCGCTGGAGAGGTACTGAGCCAGAGCCTTGCAGACCTGCAGCTTGCCTGCATCTGTCTGAGGCTTCACGCCCATGAGCTTGAATCCGCCGAAGCCGCTCATCTGATAGTCCTTGCCGTCTACTGTGAAGGAAGGAAGCTTGGCGCATGCATAGTTCTCGCCGAACAGATCCTTGGCTGCGCCGGAATCCCATGTGCCGTCTACGATGGCTGCGCAGTTGGCTGCGTTGGAAACGGAAGAGCCGTTGTTGAAAGCGGGAGACTTGTGAAGATTGATCATGGCCTTCAGAGCTGCAACGCCCTGCTCGGAAGCGTAGGAAACGTTGGCCTTTGTGAAGTTGCCTGCATCGTCTGTCTCATAGGTCAGTTCTGCGCCGGTGGCGAAGAAGAATGCTGTCTGATACCAGCCGGAGTTGATCTCCATGTAGAAGCCCTTGCCTGCTGCTTCGCAGTCTGCAACGATGGCATCCAGGGATGTGGGATCTGTGACGACGCTCTTGTCATAGTAGAGGAAGTAGCCGTTGTCGGAGGTCAGAGGATAAGCGTAGAGAGTGCCGCCTACGGTGGCTGCATTCACGGAAGCCTCGTCGTTCCAGCCGGAGATCAGAGTCTGCTCGTCGCCCGTAACGGGTGTCAGAGCGCCTGCGGAAACCAGTCTTGCCAGCTGGTCCTGTGCGAAGCCGTAGATATCGGCGCCGCCTTCCACGTCTGTGATCACGTTGCCGGCCGCATCGCCTTCACCTACGGGCTCTACGGTCACGGTGTAGCCTGCCATGTCGGGGTTGGCTGCGAAGAAGGCATCGCACTGGCTCTTGGTAAAGTCTACGACATTCTCTGCCACCCAGATCTTGATCTCGCCTGAGCCGTAGTCCACAGCCTCGGTCTCGGCGGGCTGTTCTGCGGTCTCGCCTGCGGGCTGTTCTGCGGGCTGTTCAGCGGGCTTGGAGCCGCCGCAGCCTGCCAGAAGAGCAGCTGCAAGAATGCCTGTCATCATGATAGATACGATTCTCTTTTTCATATGTTCCTCCTTGTTTTTTTAGTCGGCCACACATCCCGAACAGGGTGTGCAACCGGTTGCTCACATTTTCAATTTACAACCTTTGATTTTGGCAGTCAATCTGCATTATGCCGAAAACAGGCCTTCATTTTTGGACATAATGCGCAATCGGTTGCCCGCCCGTTTACGAAACTTTTCTCCTTGTCAGTCGGCGGATAGAGTTTCGTAAACTTTCGTCTCTCTTCTGAATATAGGATACTTTACCGGATCCTTTTTGTCAATATCCCGATTTCACGAAATTTCTCTTTAAAAATCAGGCAGGTATAGTTTCGCATTGCTTCGCTGCGACTCTTCCCTCCTTGCAATTTTCGAAACCCGGGATTAGACTGTAGATAAGGGCCCGCGGCGTCTTGCGGGCTCCCGGGAGGGTATTTTTTATGGCAACGATGAAGGATATAGCGGAAAAACTTGGGATCTCCCTCAGCACCGTCTCCAAGGGACTCAACGGAGGGCAGGACATCAGCGATGCCCTGCGCCGGACCATTCTGGACACGGCGGTGGAGATGGGATACCAGAACAGAAAGGCCGTAAAAAAAGACCGGCGGCGGATCGCGGTCTTTGTGGAAAACATGGATTATGAGGATCCGGACTCCTTCGGCTATGAGATCGTCCTGGGCTTTCAGAAGGCCTGCTTTCAGGAGGACTGGGGCGTGTCCGTCCTGCCCCTTACAAAGGAGCTGCAGACGCAGTTTTCCTACGACGCCTGGATGATGCAGGAAAAATACAGCGGGGCCATGTTCATGGGCATCTCCCTGGACGACCCCTGGGCCTCTCAGATGAAGGAGACGGGCATTCCCACGGTCCTTCTGGACAACTTCATTCCGAACAACCCCAAAGTCTGCACCCTGTCCACGGACTCCGGCGAAGGCATGGAAATGGCCCTTGCCCATCTGGCAGACCTGGGCCACGAAAAGATCGCTTTTCTGGACGGGTCCGCAAATTCCATGGTCTCCGACCGGCGCATGGTCTCCTATCTGAGCAGCATGGCGGCCCACCAGCTGCCCATCGATCCCATGCTGGCCGTCTACGGCTACTTTGTGGCGGAGGCGGCCCCCTACCACGTGCCCGGCTTTCTGGACGCCGGCGCCACCGCCATCCTCTGCGGCAACGATCTGATCGCATCGGGCGTCATCGAATGCTGCCGGGAAAGGGGCTTCCGGGTGCCGGAGGATATCAGCGTCATAGGCTTCGACGATCTTCCCCTTTCCGAAAAGCTGGATCCGCCCCTGACCACCGTCCGCCAGGACAGAAGCGCCCTCGGCCGCATGGGCTGCTACGCTCTTTTTGCCATGATCGGCCAGGTCCCCTTATCGGGTGCCACCCTCCGTCCCCGGCTGGTAGTCCGCTCCAGTACGGCTCCCGCCAGGCCCAGGGTCGCCCTGCGGCGCAGCGAGGACAAAGACTCCGTGGCCTTTGTGAATCCGGACCTCTATCTGAAGACCGTCCGGCAGAGGCACCTCTGGTAGAAAGGAGGATGCCCGTGATCAGACTGGAAATACCGGCCCGGGAGGGAAGGCTCCTGCAGGGCCTTCTCTTCGAGCCGGATACATATGGCAATGACGGAAAATACCCTCTTGTCATCTTCTCCCACGGGCTGGGAGCGTCCTTTAAGGATCTGATCCACCACGGACCGGGCATAGCGGATGGCGGCATCGCCTGTCTCTTTTTTGATTTTTACGGCGGAGGAGAGCTTTCGGAGAGCGGAGGCTCCATGGAGGACATGTCCGTCCTGACGGAAAAGGAGGACCTTCTGGCGGTCCTTGACTATGCCCTCTCCCTCCCCCGGACAGACAGATCCCGCATCTTTCTTATGGGCGAGAGCCAGGGAGGCCTGGTCTCTGCCATGTGCGCTATGGAGCGCCCCTCCCTGGTCAGGGGCCTGATCCTCTGGTATCCCGCCTTCTCCATACCGGAGACCTGCCGGGAGCTTCTGCAGGCAGGCCCCTGCCCCAGGGAGCTCTTTGGATTTCCCCTGGGAGAAAAGTATTTTAAGGACGCCGCCTCTCTGAATGTCCCGGAGATCTGCCGGGGATACCACGGACCCGTCTTTCTGATCCACGGAAGCGGGGACCTTCTGGTCCCGGTCTCCTGGTCAGAGAAAGCTGCCCTTCTTTTCAGTGACAGCGCCCTGGAAATCCTCCCCGGAGCGGGCCACGACTTCGAGGGAGAAGACAGCGCCCATGCCAGGCAGACCACCGTCTCCTTTATGAAAAAGCACCTGCAGATGAGCGTTTAACAGATCCTGCAGGCCTTTTTCTGCTTCCGGTCCCTATGATACAAAGAAAAGCGGACTCCCGCCCCGGGCGGGAAGCCCCTGAAAGGAAGCGCTTATGAGAAAACAGACAGGAAAGCTGCCGGCCCTGAAAAAGATCCTCCTTCTTATGACAGGGGCCGTCCTCCTTTTATCCGGCCTTGCCCTTGCGGGCTGCGTGGCCGCTCAAAGCACGGAGGGCGGGACAAAGGCCCATGAAACTGGAGACACGCAGGAAACAGAAAAAACAGGAGAAGAAGCCATGAAGCAGGAGGATACTCTGGACATCCGGTTTCTGAAATGCGGCAAGGCCGACGCTATAGTCCTGTCTTCCGGAGGAGAGACCATGGTCATTGACGCCGGCGAGGAAGACGACGGGGAAAAGCTGGTCCTGGCCCTGAAAAGTGCCGGTGCGGACCATGTGGACGTCCTGGTCATCACCCACTTTGACAAGGACCACGTGGGGGGAGCGGATACCCTGCTCAGGGAAATGGAAGTGGGCCGGGTCTTTCTTCCTGACTACCAGGGAGCAGGGACCGACTATGAGGAGTTCACGGCCCTGGCCGGGGAAAAAGACCTGAATGTCACCTGCCTGCGGGAAGAAGTGACCTTTTCCCTTGGCAGCGCCTCTGTCCTGATCGAGCCTCCCGCCTCCTATGAGATCGGGGACTCCGACGATGAGTACGACAACAACTTCTCTCTGATCACCACCGTCTCCCACGGGGACAATACCCTGG
>CAMOGQ010000100.1 GCA_946614165.1 uncultured Lachnospiraceae bacterium | reverse complement strand
ACCCTGACGGACCAGAACGGGGAGTCCATGACCTTTGAGTGCCTGGACATCATCGAATACCACGACCGGGAGTATGCCGTCCTTTTAAGCGGGGACGAGGAGATCATGATCTTTGCCTACGAACAGGTGGAGGGGGCCGAGGACGAGGCCGTCTATTCCCCTGTGGAGGATCCGAAGGTGGACGAAAAGGTCTACCGCCTCTTCCAGAAAAAGTACAGGGACGTCTACGACTTCAGCGACTGAGGATGGGACCGCAGGGAGAGGCAGCCCCTTTCCCTGCGCTTTTCACGTATATTTTCGTGTTGACACGCGGCAGGCGGCGTATTATAGTGTGCTTGTAAAAAAATAAAGATATCTTCAGGGCGGGGTGAGATTCCCCACCGGCGGTTACAGTCCGCGAGCGCACAGCATGAACCGGTGAAATTCCGGTACCGACGGTATAGTCCGGATGGAAGAAGATACATGACGGCCCTGGGTTTTTTTGAATGCCCGGGTCTTTTTATGTTCTCCGTCTTTCCTGAAGGGAAAGGAAAAAACTATGAAAAAAGAAAACAGATTCAACGCACGCAGCATCGCATTCATGGGTATGCTGGGAGCCCTGGCGGGAGTCCTGATGCTCTTTGACTTCCCCATCCCCATCGCCCCCTCCTTCCTGCAGATGGACATCGCGGAGCTGCCCTGCCTCTTCGCGGGCTTCTTCATGGGACCCCTTCAGGGCTTTCTGGTCATCGTGGTCAAGCTCCTGGTCAAGTTCGTCATCAAGGGCACCAACACAGCCTTTGTGGGAGAACTGTCCAACCTGGCAGGCTCCGCCATCTTCGTCTGCACGGCGGCCCTGCTCTATAAGAAGAACCATACCAAGAAGGGAGCGAAGATCAGCATGGTCGCCGCTACCCTGGTGGTCAGCGTTGCCTATATCTTCATAAACGCCTTCGTCATGTTCCCCCTTTACAGCAACCTTTACGGCATGCCAATGGAAGCCATCGTGGGCGCGGGAAACGCTGTCAATCCTCTGGTCACAGACGAACTGACTATGATGCTCTTCTGCGTATTCCCCTTCAACCTGATCAAGTTTACCGCCGTATCCCTGATCACCTATCTTGTCTACAAGAAATGCGCCAACGCCCTCAGGTCCATCCTCAGGACAGACCAGGAGGCTGCCCGCACAGCGGCATAAGATCCTTTACCAGGGAATTCCCCGGGGCCGGACAGCAGAGCGTCCGGCCCTTTCTTTCCCTTTTTGACCGAAAATCCAACGATTTTCTTCCAAACATTCGGATTTGTGATATAGTTATATATGGTTTAATACGCTGCCGCGTAGAAAACAGAAACTGTCGACAATAGAGGATATGATTATGAATTTTATATTTATTTCTCCTAACTTCCCTGCCACCTACTGGAACTTCTGCGACCGTCTGCACAGGAACGGCGTCAATGTTCTTGCCATCGGCGACGCGGACTACAATACCCTGGATCCCAGGCTTAAATGGAGCCTGCAGGAGTATTACAAGGTGGACTCTCTGGAGAACTATGACCAGGTCTTCAGGGCCGTGGCTTTCTTCTCCTTCAAGTACGGAAAGATCGACTGGCTGGAGTCCATGAACGAATACTGGCTGCAGCAGGACGCAAGGCTCCGTACGGATTTCAACATCACCACCGGCCTTCAGAAGGACCAGATCGAATTCGTTAAGGAAAAGGCCCTGATGAAGATCAGATATCAGGAAGGCGGCATCCCTACCGCCAGGCAGCACAGGGTCTCCACTCTGGACGCAGCCAGACAGTTCATCGACAAGGTGGGCTATCCCGTCATCGTCAAGCCCAACATCGGCGTAGGCGCCAACGATACCTTCAAGCTCTGCGACGACAAGGACCTGGAGAAGTTCTACCGTGAGATCCCCAGGGTTCCCTATGTCATGGAAGAGTTCATCGAGGGCAACATCTATTCCTACGATGCCATCGTGGATTCCAAGGGCGATCCCCTCTTCGAGTCCACCACGGCATGGCCGCCGTCCATCATGGACATCGTTCTCAAAAAGCTGGATCTGGCCTACTATGTATGCGCCGAGGTCCCCGAGAACCTAAAGGCCCTGGGCCGCAGGACCGTCAAGTCCTTCGGCGTCACCAGCCGCTTCGTCCACCTGGAGTTCTTCCGCCTGAACAAGGCACGCAAGGGTCTGGGCAAGAAGGGCGATTTCGTAGGCCTGGAAGTCAACATGCGTCCTGCCGGCGGCTATACCCCCGACATGATGAACTACGCCCACTCCACCGATGTCTATAAGATCTGGGCCGACATGGTCACTTATGACAAGTGGAACGGCCGCGGGGCCGAGAAGGAGCAGTTCTGTGCCTATGCGGGCCGCCGCAACGAGGTCAGATACATCCATACCCACGAGCAGATCATGGAGAAGTACGGCCACTGCATGAAGATGCAGGAGACCATGCCGCCTCTGAACTGGCCGCAGATGGGCAACTACATGTATACGGCTGTCCTTCCGGATGAGGAAGCGACGAAAGAATTCATCGCCTTCGTACAGACAAGAGCTGAATAAGACGATTCCTGGGCCGGACTGCAAAAAAGTGCAGTCCGGCTTTTTTAAACGGAAGGAGCAGGCATTTGAGCAAGGCACCGGGGGCCAGAGGAAAGCCCCTCCGGAAAAAAGACCGGAAGCGTAAAAAATATATCCCGAAGGGACGCGCCCTGGCCTCCCTCCTTTTTCTGGGGGCGGGAGGGATCCTGAGAGCCCTGGCCCGGGCCCTGCCGGGCTTTGCACTTTTCTGGAGAGAGAAGGCAAATCCTCTGCTTGTGGGGTCTCTGGGAAGGGCAGCGTCCCTCCTTCCCTTTTCCCTGGGAGAAGTCCTGCTTCTTCTGATCCCCTGTCTGGTCCTTATCTTTGGGGCCGGGTGCCTTAGGAGGATCCTTAAAAAAACAGGAGACCTTCCTTCTTACCTGGCAGGGGGGATCAGCTTTGCGATCCTTATCCTCTCCCTGGTCTTTCTCCTCTGGGAAGCCAATGAGGACGTCTATTTCCGGGCCCCATCCTTCGGAGAGACCTACGGCCTTGTGACGGAAGGGTATTCGGACGAGGACCTGGTGAGGGCCTGCCTGGTCCTGACGGAGGAGATCAATGAATCCGCTCCTCTTACAGAGAGGGATGACAGAGGCCTTATGGTCTGCGGGGAGGATGCGGGGGAAAGGGTCATCCGGCATATGCAGAAGCTGGGTGAGACCTATCCCTGGCTGTCGGGCTATTATCCAAGGCCCAAGAAGGTCTTTTTCTCAAAGGCCCTGTCCTTTATGCACTTTACGGGCATCTACAGCGTGCCCACCATAGAGGCCAACATAAACGGGGACATGCCCGCCTATAACCTTCCCTTTACCATCGGCCATGAACTCTCCCACCTGAAGGGGGTCATGTCGGAAAAGGAGGCCAACTTTACCGGCTGGCTTTCGGGATACAGGTCAGAGGACCCGGACCTTCGCTACAGCAGCGCCCTCCTTGGCTTTGTCTACTGCGGGAACGAGCTCTGTAAAAGGGACAGGGAAGCCTATGCCCGGATCCGGTCCGGAATCTGTCATGCCGCCCTGGAGGATCTGAAGTATAATAGTGATTACTGGAAGGGCTTTGAAGGAGCCGTTTCCAGAAAGACGCAGGAAGTCAATGATCTCTACCTGAAGATGGAGGGACTGGGCGAGGGCACCGCCTCCTATGACATGGTCGTGGACATGATCGTGACCTGGATGCAGAAAAACGGAGAGATCTGAACGAAAAGGCGGCCCCGCCGCCGGAGAAAGATATGAAGGCTGTCAATATTTACCTTCTTACCAGGGTCAGGGAAGAGAAGGCCTTTTCGGATTATGAGAATATCCTGTCCTGCAGGGATCAGTACAAGAGCGCCAGGGAAGCGGAGATCGAGTCCCTGTGCTCCTTTATGGACCGGCTCATGCACTGCTCCTGCTTTCTGACCTTTACCGCCTGCGAGGGATTTTTCTTTTCCTTCGTCATCGACCACATCAGCAAGGAATTCGACCTTTTAAAGATCGCCGAGGACAGGAGCCGGGTCCTGAACGTGGAGCTGAAGAGCCAGGACGTGGGCCTGGACCGGATCGAAAAGCAGCTGCGGCAGAACCGCTACTATCTGGGCCACATCACAAAGAACATCCTCTCCTTCACCTTCCTGTCCTCCACGGGCCAGGTCTTTACCCTGGACGGAGAGGGCCGCTTTTACGAGACCTCCATGGAGAATCTGGCGGAGATCATGAACGGCTTCGGCCCCTCCATGTCCGAAGGAATCGATTCCCTTTTCAACGCCAGAGACTTTCTGGTATCTCCCGTCAACGCCCCGGGCCGCTTTCTGGCCGGCCAGTATTTCCTGACGGACCAGCAGAGGGACTTCCGGGAAAGGATCCTCAGGAGGCTGGACAGGAGGGAAGAGGGGCATCCCCTCTGCCTTGCCGTCACGGGTCTGGCCGGTACCGGCAAGACCCAGCTGGTCTATGACCTGGCCAGGACCGTATCCGCCGGGACCAGGGTTCTGATCCTCCACTGCAGCCGCCTTTCCAGAGGCCATCTCTACCTGGCGGAGCGCCTGGAGGGAGTGGACATCATGCACATAGGGTCTTTTAAGGGGGCGGAGGACCTGGAAGGCTGCGGTCTGGTGCTGGTGGACGAGATGCAGAGGATCCGGCCGGAAGAGTTCGAACGGGTCCACAGGGCCGTCCTTTCCCGCGGCATTGCCTGCATCTTTTCCTGCGACCTGACCAGGGCCCCTTCCGCCGCGGCCCTGGAAAAGGACCTGACGGGCCTTCTGGAGGAGGTCTGCGAGAGGGTCTACGAGCTGACCACCAGGATCCGGATCAACAAGGAAATGTACCTGTTCCAGAAGGGGCTCCTGAATTTGCGGCAGAAGGTAAAGAACTACCGCTACTCCGGCGTCCGGATCGTTTATGCCGGAAACGACGAGGAGGCGGACACCATCCTGGAATATTTCCGCTTCCAGGGCTATGTCCTCATCGACGACAGTCCCATTCCGGTATCGGAAGACAGGGAGGAAGGCCCCATGGCCAGGATCGTGGACGAAGGCCAGGCCATAGGCCAGGAATTCGATTCGGTCCTGCTGGTCATGGATCAGAGCTTTTACTATGACGAAAAGGGCCTTCTGCACGGGGCGTCTCCGGAAAAAGAGCAGTTCCTGTCGGAGGCCATCTCCCGGACCAGGGAGAGGCTCTGCCTCATGGTCAGGGAAAACCCGGATACCTTTGCGAAGGCGGCATCGATCCTCCTTCCGGACAGATAGACAGACCTTAAGGCCACGGCACATACAGGAAGAGAGAGGAAAAAGACATGGCTCTGAAAATGGATTACTGCATGCAGTGCGGCACAAAGCTCCGCCCCCTTTACCACGAGACCGAAGGGTGCGACATTCCCTACTGCGATACCTGCGGGGACTACCGCTTCCCCGTCTTCAATACGGCGGTCAGCATGATCGTGACAAACGAGGACGGATCGAAGATCCTTCTGATCCGCCAGTACGGACGGCCCACCTATATCCTGGTGGCCGGCTATGTGACCTGCGGTGAGGACGTGGAGGATACGGTGGTCCGGGAAGTGAAGGAAGAGATGGGGCTTACGGTCACGGACATGCGCTTCAACCACAGCCATTATTTCAAGCCCTCCAACACCCTGATGCTGAATTTCACCGTCAGGGTAAAGGGAGAGACTTCTCCCAACTGGGAGATCGACGACTGGTCCTGGTTCACTGTGGAAGAAGCCAGGGAGAATATACGGAAGGGGTCTCTGGCGGAGGCCTTCCTTCTGGGCTATCTGGACGGGGAATATCATTTCCCCGTGTACTGAGGTAAGGAGGGACAGGCAGGATGAGATATCCGGCAGTGATCTTTGACATGGACGGCACCGTCCTCAATACTCTGGAGGACCTTCTGACCTCCCTGAACCTGACCCTGGACGCCTTCGGCCTTCCCCGGAGGAATCTGGGCGAGATGCGGCACTTTGTGGGAAACGGCATGCGGTATCAGATCCAGTGCGGAGCAGGAGAGGGGGTCTCTTCCGAAAAGATCGACGAAATGCTTCCCGTCTACGTGAAAAACTACCAGGTCCACGGAGCGGAAAAGACCAGGCCCTATGAAGGGGTCCCCGAACTGATCGGGCGCCTTCGGGCTGAGGGCTGCAGAACGGCCGTCGTCTCCAACAAGAACGACGCCGCGGTGAAGCGCCTTGCGGACCTTTATTTCCCCGGACTTTTCGACGTCTCCGTGGGAGAGCGGGAGGGCATCCGCAGAAAGCCCGCTCCGGACTCCGTGAACGAAGTCCTCACAAGGCTTGGGGTATCCAGGCAGGAGGCGGTCTATGTGGGGGACTCCGAGGTGGACATTCGGACGGCGGAAAATGCCGGCCTTGACCTGATCGCCGTGGGCTGGGGCTTCCGCACAAAGGAGGAACTGAAGAGAAGCGGCGCGGAGAGGATCTTTTCTTCACCCGGGGAGGTGGAAGCCTTCCTTCTTGGGAAGCAGGAGGGGAAGTTAACGGAAAATGTCCCTCTTTCCCCCGGGGAAGCGCTAAGATAGCTTCTGTAAAGAATTCATATATTCACTCTGACATCTGGAGGTAATTGTTATGAGAGGATCCTTCATGGATTCCAGAAGAGCACAGTACAGCTGCGGCGACATCGTATCCGACCAGGTCTACAACCTGACCCTGGGCGGCGTGGTGGTCTACGGCCTGGTGGCCAACATCCTGATCTGCATGTTCGCGACGCCCTTTGCTCTTTCCCTGAATCCCATCGCATTGTTTGTGGGCTACCTGATCTGCGTCATTGCGGGCAGCGCCATTTCCGCAAAATCGGACAGCGCCCTGCTGAGCTTTCTCGGCTACAACCTGATCGTCCTGCCCGTGGGCCTGGTGGTCTCCATCAGCGTCTACCACTACGGCGGACTTTCGTCCACCCTGGTCTATACGGCCTTCCAGTATACTCTGGGCATCACGGCCACCATGTTTCTTCTGGCCTCTTTCTTCCCGGGCTTTTTCGCCAGGCTCCACGGCGTGCTCCTGGGCGGTCTGATCGGCCTGATCATCAGTGAGATCATTCTCTTTTTCCTGGGCATCCGGCCTGTGGTGGCGTCCCTGATCGGAGCGGGCCTTTTCAGCCTCTATATCGGCTATGACTTTGTAAGGGCCCAGCAGTATCCCAAGACCATCGACTCCGCGGTGGACGCGGCGGTGGGCATCTATCTGGATATCATCAACCTCTTCCTGCGGCTTCTCCGGATCCTTTCCAGGTCCAGAAGCAGGGACTGATAAGGAACCGATAGAACAGAACCATGAACATGAAAAAAAAATCCTCCGGAATTCCGGGCTAAGGCCCGGGTCCGGAGGATCTTTTTTGCATATCTGCAGCGAAAAAGCGGATGCCGGCGTCAGTTCAGACGGAAGTGGTCCGTAACGGTGCTGCTTTCCAGGATGTCTTCCTCATGCTTGAGCTGTATGCCGCTGCGCAGGTGGATGACGTAGGGAACGCCCCTTTCGTTCCTTCTGTCGGAAACGATGCCCACGTGTTCGTGGAACATGACGATGTCGCCTCCCTGCCACTCACGGGTTTCGGAAGGGTCGGTGGTCAGGGTAATGGCGTGTCTTTTGAAGTAGACCCTGAGATTGCGGACCCTTCTGAAGTCGATGCGGATATCGGGGCGGTCGATGCTGTAGTCTTCCGGATGGGAGAGGACGTCCTCATTGACCAGGGTCATGAGGTCGTAGCCGGCCCCCTTCATGGCAAAAGCCAGCACGTCGGTGCAGACTCCGTATCCGTCGTCGGGATAGCCCGTGTCGTAATACTTACTCTTATATTTGGGGCCGGTGGACAGGTAGGCCCTGGCGCTCCTGAGAAGGTCCGTCTGGTCGTCGATCCCGTCCCCGTCGGCGTCGACTTCGGAAATATACTGGGGATAGCCCATGGAGGCGCTGCTTTGTCCGGGACTGCCCATGGATACGATCAGGTAGCAGGTGACGGCAACGGCCATGGAGGAGGGAAAGAGAATGAGGGCCGCCGTTTCAAAGGGATTTCGCTTTTTTCTTTTTTTACCGGAACGGGACATGGGGTTCTCCTTTCTTCCTGCAGGGACGATCGGCCGGCCCTGACGCTGCCATCATCTTAACACGCAGGGGCCCCTATGAAAACATACCGGGAGTTTAAGCCTTTCCTGCGCCTGCCTTTAGAGTAGCAGACGAAAGGGGCAGACAGGACACAGAAAATGTTAAGGCACTTCCGGCCATAAAAGTGTGAGTTTTCCTCCGCTTTGGTGTAATATAGGAAGTACAGGCAGGCCCGGTGCCTGCCGGAATATCAGCTTGAAATGAGAGGATAAGGTTATGTATAAGAAAGATCAGTTCAGGACGGCCGCGGCCATCATGACCCTTGCAGTATTCCTGGCAGGATGCTCTGCCCCTTCCATTCCCGGCATTGAGAATGCCACGGACGGCTCCGAAGTCCAGGAGGAGACGGAAGAAAACGCTGTGACACAGGAGCCCGCTCCGGAAGGAGAGGAGGGCGCCGGAGAGGCCCAGGAGACCCCAGCCCCGGAGGAGAAACCCGCGGAGGAAGAAGAGGAGAAGGAAGAGGAAAAGCCTGAGGAGGAAGCCGAGGCAGAGGCGGAAGAAAAGGAAGAGGAGGAAGATCCCGCAGAGGCCATGGCTCCCATCGCAGAGTCCGCCGTCTACGCCTACTATTTCAACGAGAAGTACGTGGACTCCCTGACCGCCTCCGACCCCACGCTTTTTGATACGGCCATGACGGCCTATGCCGCCGAGGCCCTTTCCTCGGGCAGCGCAAAGCGCACCATGCACGGAGGAAAGATGACGGTGGCCCTTTCCGCGGAGGATTTAAGGAACGCTGCCTTTGCCATGTTCCCGGATTTCACGGAAGAGATCCTTGCCGCCTACGACCCCGCAGAATACTTCCACGGCGACGCGGAAAAGGATGTCTATTTCATTACTCCCGCTTCCGACGATCCCTATGCCCTGGTGACAGAGATGGAGGAAGGAAAGAAGGGAAGCATGGAAGCCCAGGTCTCTGTCATGGATTCCAAGGGACAGGAGCTGGCCAGATATAAGCTGACCATGGATCCCTATAAGGGAAAAGACACCACCTACGGCTATGTCTGCAGCGCGGCGGAGTCCCTGTGGAAGAGCGGAAGCGAAAGCGCCTTTACCATGGATACGGAGGAACTGGTCCCCGTGCTGGAGAGCCTGGCCAATGATTCCTTTACGGACAAGTGGGAGAAGGAAGGCCAGGATAATGCCTGCAGAGCCCTTGTGGAATGGGCCTTTAAGAACGTGGAAGAAAACCGGGAAAAGGATGTCAGGTCCGCTCTCGGGGAAGTGACAGGAGAGCTCTTTGCGTCCATGGACCAGGGGCAGCTGGTCCGCTTCCTGGCCGTATGGCCCGCCGTTTCCCAGGGCATGGACAACCTGCTCAATTCCGACGAGATGGAAGATCTTCTGAAGGAGTGGCAGAAAGAGGGCGAAGAGCCCGTCATCGAGACGGCCCTGGCCCGCAGGCAGATCCTGGGCGACGCCGTCTATGAGAGCATCCGGGAAGTGGGCTTCGGGACCCTTGCGGATACGCAGGAAAAGGCAGCGGATCAGACCGCGGAAGAGCCCGCCGAAAAGACAAAGGAAAAAACTGTGGAAACCAATAAGAAGGTACAGAGATAGGATATGGATCTGAAGCGCTATCATAAGGTCCAGGAGCTGATCCTGGACATGGAAAAATTCCGGGGAGAATACGAGAACAGTTATGTTTTCGAGATTCTGGAAGCGAAGATCGAAGACGTGGAATTCGAAGAAGAGGAGGCAGATACACCCAGGGCCGCGGAGAACGCGGCCCTGCTGGATGCTGCCGCCGATCTGACAGACGAGATCGTGGATATGATCGAGGAGGGCATATCTCCGGAAATGCCCAGGGACGCCTTTGAAAAGGCCGTGGACCGCAAGCTGGAGGAAGCCCTGGAAAACCTGCGGAAGGTCAGGTGAGGGGCGTAAACCAGCCGTGCTGCGCACAGGTCTTCCAGATGCCGTCGTCCGTGTTGGCGGGGGCCACGAAGTCGGCCCTGTCCTTTAATTCCTGCGTCCCGTTTCCCATGGCCACGCAGTAGAAGAGGGGATCGAACATGACCAGGTCGTTGGTGTCGTCGCCGAAGACCACCACGTCCCCGGGGTCGCCCCCTGTCAGCTCCAGCATGCGGAGGATCCCTCTCTTTTTGTCGTCCCACTGGAACATGAGGTAGTCCGGAACGAAGCGGAGGCTGCCCAGGGTGCCCGCGAGGGTAAGGCGGCTCTCTTCCTCGGCCGGGACGGAGACGTAGAGCTTGTAGATGGCGTCATAGTCCGCCGGGTCGAACCTGTCGTTTATGATATAGGTGGTGGGCTCTTTGCGGACGCCTGCCTGCTCATAGAAGGTGAAGTCCCTTGCATAGACCCTGTCGGAGTCGTCCATGGCACAGAGGACCCCGTAGCCCAGAGAAATGGCCTCCCGGTAGACGGCCAGGGCCTTCTCATAGTCGATGGGCTCGTTTTCCTTAAGGGCCCCGTCTATGTAGATGCCGTGGCCTCCGTTGCAGACCATGTTGGCAAAGCCGTTGTCCCTGGCAAAGCCCACGGACTTGTAGGCGGCCCTGCCCGTGGCGATGGATACGAAATGTCCCGCCTCCTGGAGCTTTCCTACAGCTTCCCGGGCGGAGGGAACGATCTTTCCGGTGGCCCTGTCGGTCAGGGTCCCGTCAATATCGAAAAAGAAATATTTTTTGCGCATATGCTTTCTCCTTTGCAGAGTTTTCCTGTTTCATCATAACATATTTTCAGATGCATGCTTACAGGAAATGGCTCCCTGCTATGGTCAGGAGGCCCCTCCTCTGCTACAATGAGAGGGTATATTTTCGGCAGGTCCCCCTGCCGGGTCAGGAGATGAAAGATGCAGATAGAATATTATAAGAATTACAGCTATGAGCTGGGAAGAGATATGGAATTCAAGTCCTACGGCTGGGGCGGCAAGCCGGTGCTGGCCATTCCCTGCCAGAACGGCCGCTTCTATGACTGGGAGGGCTTCGGCATGCTGGAGACCCTGGAGTACTACCTGAACCAGGGCAAGATCCGTCTCTTCACCATCGATACCATAGACAGCGAGACCATTTCCAATACCCTGGGCAATCCCTATGACAGGATCCGCCTGCACGAGAGATGGTACAACTACGTGGTCAACGAAGTGGTCCCCATGATCCATCAGATCATGGGCAACGAGGACAGGATCCTCACCACGGGCTTTTCCATGGGTGCCTACCACGCGGCCAACTTCTACTTCCGCAGGCCCGACATCTTTGACAGAATGATCGCCCTGTCCGGCCTCTACGATACCTCCACCATGTACGGCGGCTACATGGACGAAGTGGTCTATGTCAACGATCCCTGCGCCAGTATTGCCGGCATGAGCCCGGACCATCCCTACATTCAGATGATCAACAACAATAAGGGCGTCATCTGCGTGGGCCAGGGTGCCTGGGAGGATCTGACAGGCGAATCCACCAGAAGGATCGATGCCGTCTTAAAGAGCAAGGGCATCAATACCTGGGTGGACTACTGGGGATATGACGTCAATCATGACTGGCCCTGGTGGAGGATCCAGATCTGCTACTTCCTGGACAGGCTTCTGGACTGACAAAATAATAGAGCATGAGAGAAGAGACAGGGCCGTCCATCCGTATGGGGGTCCTGTTTTGCATTTCTCTTCCGGAAAACCGGGGATTTCCTTATAACGGCTTCCGCATCTGCCTGATCCAGGTATGATGCTGTTATGTGACTGTTTTGAAAAAAGGAGAAAAGACAATGGAGATCGGTGAAATCTTAATGGAACTGCTGGCCATAGCCAGAAAGGATGAAAAAGTCAGAAAGGCTTTTCTGGAAACAGAAAATGACCCTCACCCCCTGGCGGCCTTCTGCCGGATCGGCAGGGAACTGGGATTTGATCTCTATGAAATGGATCTGATCTCGGCGGGAGAGGACTACTATGCCGCCATGCGGCGCAGCACCAATGGGGGCGGAGAGAATTCCCCCATGCTGGAGGGAGAGGACGACTACTACGAGCTCTTCCTGTCCGATCTGCGGGAGGA
>CAMOGQ010000099.1 GCA_946614165.1 uncultured Lachnospiraceae bacterium | reverse complement strand
ATATACAGAGCAGGAGACCGGGACATGGACCGGTCTCCTGCTCTGTTTTCTTCTGTTTGAATAACCTGTGCCGATACGGCTTTTTTCAGATGCTCCACTTTTCCTGCCAGGAAAGCGTAAAGTTTTCTCCATCGAAGGAAAGGGGGAGCCAGACATAGGAGGCCAGGGAGGTGTTGATGTCGTTATCCAGAGGAAGGCGGTTCGAGAGCTTTTCCAGTCTGGCCTCTTCCTCCGGAGAGGGCTCTTTCTTAAACCGGATGCGGAACCATTCGGCATAGTCTTCGTAGGAAAGGTTCATGCGGCCTGGGAGCCAGCGGTCCGCCATGGCAATGTAGAGGTCCTCATTTCCTTCTACTTTAAATACGCAGGAGATCTGGCTGTGGAAGGAGGTATGGGAAGGGTCTCCGGGATGGGGATCGCCCAGAAGGAGGAAGGGGCCGTGCCAGGAATCCGAAAGGGCTGCCTCCGAAGGATTGGGAAGGTAGCCTGTGGTGCCGGAAGTGACCAGGTAATGTTTTCCCCTTCTTTCGAAATGAGCCGGGGCCTCTCTGACATAGGGTGGCTGGAGCCTGGGAAAATGACGGCTGTAAATTCCGTTTACATCGGTATAGTCCTCCGTCAGCTCCGCGCAGATCAGCTCGCTGTGGACCCTGTCAAAATAGATATAAGCCTTTCCGTCTTCATCGCGGGCCAGGTCAAAGTCGCCGGCGCTCATGCCAAGGGGCATCAGGCCGGTCTTCACTCTTGTATAGGGCCCTTTCAGGGACTCTGCCGTCATGACGGTCATAGTCTGACGGCCGTCCTTTTCAATGATCTTGAGCCAGCATACATACTTTTGTGTCTTCCGATTGAAGAGGATATGGGGCCGGTCCATGCAGGAAGAGGGATGAAGGGGGGATGAGGGATCTTCCGGCTCAGGAGGAATGATCAGGCCCTCATCCTTCCAGTTATAGAGATCCTCTGAGCTGTAGAGGCGGACGCCCCAGTGCCAGATCCCGTTTTTTCCGTCAGTCTTTTCCTTGTTTTCTCCATACCAGTAATAAGTCCCTTTTTCGTAAAGAACAGACCCGCCGTGGGCCTGGATGGGCTTTCCATCCGTATCCAGCCATTCCCGGCCGGGATAAAAAGCTTTATACATCAGATCACCTTTCTGAGGGCCCTGTCCAGGTCCTCTGTTTTTTTGCTGCTCACAGGTCCGTAGGGGGGCATCTGCAGGAGCTGCCTTACTGTATAACCCTTCATGGCATCCGGGAGAGATGTGATCCCCGGGATATGAGCTTCCAGGATCCTGCAGACGCCGGAATGCCACAGAAGCTCTTTGACCGGCTGATCCAGGCTGAAGATCCTGCGGAGCGGCTCTGTCGTTTCATAAGACCATTCATAGCTTCCTGCGGAAAGCTCCAGGGGAGCTTTGTCCGAGCAGGGAAGGACCACATGTGCTCTGCATCCGAAGGGAACGGTGACAGAAAGATGCAGATGTCTTTCATCCTCTGCCTCCCAGAAGACATGGTAGGTGCCGGCAGCAGAACGGTAAGTCATATCCACATGGCCGATCCGGAGATCCGGGCAGGGGGCGATTCTTGCCTCCTTAAAGCCGGGAGCCAGAGGTGAAAGACCTGCCGCAAAGCTGTAGAGCCATGCTGCTATAGCCCCGTAGGAATAGTGATTGAAGCTGTTCATGCCGGTGGAAGAGACCTTCCCGTCGGGATCCAGGCTGTTCCATCGCTCCCAGATGGTGGTGGCTCCCAGCTTTACCTCATAAAGCCAGCCGGGATAGTCTTCATTTAAGAGAAGGTCATAAGCTTCATGGATAAATCCGCCCCTGCAGAGTTCTCCGGGAAGGAAGGGGGTGCCCACAAAACCGGTCTGCAGTCCGCCTGCCATCTGCAGCTTTTCATGAAGGCGGCTGCAGCATGCCACGGGATCCGGCGTCAGGCCGAAGCGGAGGGAGAGAAGAAGCCCCGTCTGGGTATCACATACGCAGCGTCCCCCGGGAGCAAAGTAGTCATGGCGGAGGGAGGCAAGAAGAAGAGAAGCCTTTTCTTCATAAAAAGCCCGGTCCCCTTCCTTTCCCAGGATACGGGCCGTTCTGGATACCAGGTCCAGGGAATTCATAAGGTAGACGTAGGCAATAAAGCGCTCGTCGGTGCCCCCAAGGCACTGATCGTTTCTTTTAGAGGGATGGTCCAGGGCCAGCCAGTCTCCGTAATGGAAGTGGTCTCCCCAGCCCCCCTTTTCCCCTTCCACAGAGAGTACGTAGTCGACCCAGGCCTTCATGCCTCCGTAGCAGTCCTGAAGGATAGAGGGGTCGCCGTAGAAGGTATAGAGATTCCAGGGAATGATGCAGGCGCTGTCTCCCCAGACTGAAGAGCAGGCCCTGTAGGGAACATCCAGGGATGGGACGATGTCCGGCACCATACCGCCCAGGGCTGCCTGTTCGGTATGCATGTCGTGCATATATTTGCGGTAGAAGCTGTAACAGTCCCGAAGCAGGCAGGCCGTTTCGGAAAAGACCTGGGCGTCTCCGGTCCAGCCCAGACGCTCGTCCCTCTGGGGGCAGTCGGTGGGCAGGTCCAGGAAGTTCCCCTTCTGGCCCCGGCTTATGTTTTCAAGAAGGCGGTTGACCAGAGGATGGCCTGTGGTCAGATTTCCCGTCTTCTCCAGATCGCTGTACAGGACCAGGGCCGTGAAATCTTCTTTTTGGAGATTTGTGACCCCTTCGACCTTTACATAGCGGCCGCCGAAGAAGGTAAAGCGGGGCACCAGAAGGGTCTCCTCACCGCTGCAGACATACCTGTATTCGGACAGGGCGGTCCGGTAGTTGTCGTTGTAAAAGCAGCCCTCCTGAAGGACTTCCCCAAACTGCAGGCGGATCCTTTTCCCTGCCTTTTCCCTAAGGCGCAGGGAAAAGATGCCTGTCAGGTTCTGGCCAAGGTCCAGGACCTCTTCTCCTGCGGGGGTATGCAGGAGGGAAATGGGCTTTACCCGCTCCTGCACAGTGACAGGCAGAGAATAGCGGTCCGAAAGAGGGGCTTTTCCCTCAGTGACAAAACAGGGCTCCGGCTGCGTTTCCCCAAGGGTATCGTCCCTGTGCTCCCCGTCGTAGATGCCTGAGAAGGTGATGGAGGACCTTGTGACCTGCCAGGTCTCGTCGGTGCCGATGACCTCTTCGGACCCGTCCCCATAGGAAAGGCGGATCTCCGCGATCAGCCGGCTGTCATCCCCGTAGAGGCCTTTGTCTCCGGGCTTGGAAAAGTAGCCGAAGCGGCCGGCGTACCAGCCGTCCCCCAGCATGACGGACACCTCGCCCCCCTGCCGGAGGGCCTCTGTTACGTCATAGGTCTGGTACTGAAGCCAGGCATTGTAGTTGTTGCAGTAGGGAGTCAGATATTCCTCCCCTACCTTCTTTCCGTCTATGGAGGCTTCATAAAGGCCCAGACCGCAGATATAAAGGCGGGCTGCCTGGGGGGCTTCTCTTACGGAGATATGCTTATGGAATATGGGAGCCCGCTCCTGTCTCCGGCAGGAGATCCAGGATGCTTCCCAGGGCTCCTCCCTTTTTCCGGTCTCAAAGAAAGAGACGGGGCCCTGTGCTTCTTCTCCCCGGTCCGAGCGGACGGATACCTGCCAGTAATAGCGGGTCCGGGGAGAGAGGGGCAGGTCAAGAGGAGAGGCGATGGAGGACAGATCTGCCCAGCCTGTATCCGCAAGAATCTCTTTAAGACCCGCGTCTTTTGATACGATGATCCGGGCCTTACTCTGCTCTTTCCCCTCTGCCTCTTCCACCTGCCATGAAAAGACGGGTTTTTCCATCTGAAAGCCAATGGGGGAAGTCAGATGGCATGTCTTACAGTGTAGGATCTTCATTTGTTTACCTCCGCCTTTGCGTAGAAGGCTCTTGTCTTTCCATCGACCCACAGGTCTTTTGTTACAGTAAAGGAACCCGTAAGTCGCAGATCGTCCGAGGCGGATCCGACGAAAATGTCGAAGATCCCCTTTTCGATCTTCCAGCGCATGTCCTCATCCAGAAAAGCCATCTGGGAGGGCATAAGACGGAAAGCAACCCTTTTCTTTTCTCCGGCCTTTAAGGATACTCTGGCAAAGCCTGCCAGTTCCATGCAGGGACGGACCATGGAAGCATAGCGGTCCTTTACATAAAGCTGCACAACTTCGGTCCCGTCCGCACTGCCTGTGTTGGCAAGGGTCAGACGGATCTCAATTTCTTCCTCCGGAAGGACCTCTTCTCTGGGAATCCGCAGATTGCTGTAGGAAAAGTCCGTATAGGACAGGCCGTGGCCGAAGGCGTAGCGGGGCAGATGGGGCAGGTCCGCATAGGTCTGGAACCCGATGCTCTCTCCCTGATGGCTGGAGGATCCCAAGGGATGGTTATAGAAAACAGGGATCTGGCCGGCGTTATAGGCGACGGAGACAGGGAGCTTTCCGGAGGGATTGTTTTCTCCCAGCAGGGTCTCTGCCACGGCAGCCGCCCCGCACTCGGCGGGATTCCAGGCTTCCAGCAGAGCATTCAGATATGTGTCTGCAGCGTCGCTGGAGACAGGGCGGCCGTCGAAGTGGACACCGACCATGGGCTTATGCAGGGAAGATGCCAGTTCGATCAGACGGTCCTGGCAGGGGGGCAGGTTGATATTCGCGCTGTCTACCCCTTCTCCCGTGGTGGAGATGGAGCCGGAGGAATATTTGCCGCCCAGAGTAAAGAGGATGACGTCGGCATCCGCCATGATCTTCAGGGCTTCTTCGTAACCGGAGCTGTCCTTTCCTGCCACCGGATAGCCAAAGGCCCAGGCTACCTCCGTTTCAGGAAGGCGGGCCCTGAGCTCTTCCAGAAGGCTGGGGCATCCACTCTTCTGGATTTCCAGGATCTTGTCGAAGGCTTCCCCCTGGTCGCTCTGGATATTTGTGCCGGGTACATGAACATAGCCCGTGTCTTTTTTATCCTTGCTGACGCCCGCCATGGAGCCTTCGGCGGCCAGAAGAGCTTCCGACATACTCAGGTGAGTATAGCCTCCGAAGAAGAAGCGGGCGTTGGCGGCGTGGCAGCCGATGACGGCCAGCTTTTTCATCTTCCGGGAAAGGGGCAGGGTCCCGTCGTTCTTTAAAAGGACCATGCTTTCCCTGGCGCTCCGGAGGGTCAGGTCACGGTCGCTGTCCTTATAAAAGGCTTCCTTCAGGGCATTCCCCTGCAGAGCGAAGGGATCTTCGAACAGGCCCATGCGGAACTTGGCAGTCAGTTCCCGTAGGGCGGCCCGGTCCAGAACGGCCGTATCCGCCTTTCCTTCCCGGAACCATGCTTCCAGCTCCTTTCCGAAGCCTGCGGCCATGGGAAGCTCCGCGTCCATGCCGGCCTTCATGCTGGCGTAGCCTGCTTCTGTCAGGGTCTCATACTGCCCCTGGACTGTGTGAATATTGCTGACAGCGCCGTAGTCCGATACAGCGGCTCCGTCAAAGCCCATCTCTTCCCTGAGAAGTCCTGTCAGCAGCTTTTTCGATGCGGAGACGGCCTGGCCGTTCAGCGTGCAGTAGCAGGGCATGACCCCGTGCAGGGAAGCCTGTGTAATGGCGGCCTGGAAGGGCTTTGCGTAGATCTCTCTGAGAAGGCGGTCCGGCACTTCAGCGTCTGCCCCGTGGATGCCGCCCTGGGAATGGTGGAAGCCCAGGAAATGCTTGGCGACGGCGTCGGCTTTTCTTTCTCCGTGCTGCTTCTGCAGGCCTCTGGTAAAGGCTGCCCCCATGGCGGAAGCCAGGGCGGGATCCTCCCCGTAGGTCTCTCCCTGCCGGCCCATGCGGGAATCCCGGGAGATGTCCAGGACGGGGGCAAGGATCTGGGTGATGCCGGCGGCGCACTCCTGACGGGATACGACGGCCGCCAGTTCTTCTTCCAGGGCAGGATCAAAGGAAGAGCCTCTGGCAATGCCGGAGGGAAGGCTGATGCCGCCCTGGAGATAGGGGCCGCAGAGTCCCTCCATGTGGAAGATGGCAGGGATGTGGTGGGGCTGCTTTTCCATGACGATCTCCTGCAGGGTCTTCTGCCAGGCAGCCGCCTCTTCCAGAGAAGTGAAACGCCGCATTTCCAGGCAGGAGATCTGTCCGATGCCGCCCTGCATGTACTGCTTCATTTTTTCTTCCATGCCGGGAATGGCAAAAAGGCCCGCCACCTGGCTCATTTTCTCTTCCAGGCTCAGCTCCTTTAAAAGGAGAGAGGCTCTTACTTCGGGGGCAAGATTTTTATTCATATATTCTTTCATGTTACGATTCTCCTTTATCAGTGATCGGTCCTCAGGGCCAGAACGGCCAGATCTTCCCGGCCGGGCAGTTCTATTACAGTCTTTCCGCAGGCGTTTTCCTTAAGCGGGGTCCGGGTCATTTCCCAGGTGTCTATATATTCCACTTTGTAGATATGATCCTCCGGCAGGTCCAGATTCATCCTGCCAAAGCACTGCAGGTCGTTGTACCAGAGGAAGGCGTCCTCTCCGGCATGGGATGCCCATTCGTGCTCCCCGGCCAGATGGGCCGTCCTGTCATTTTCTTCCATGCGGGCCATGCTGCCGGCGATGGTCCGGACAAAGGGCCGCAGGTCCTCAGGGAGGAGCAGCAGGGCTTCTTCCAGTTCCCGGCCTTTTTTCTGTGCCAGGGTCAGGACACCGTCTTTTCTGGGCGTCAGGGGCCCTGGCAGGGATTCCATGATTTCCCGCAGGAAGGCGATGCGGGAAGGGCTCTGCCCTTTCAGCTTTCCGCCCTTTGCCCACCAGAGGATCTCGTCCTCCGAAAGGAAGGTCTCTCCGTGGGTGCAGAAGGCCCCGCTGGCAAAGCAGCGCCAGAAGCGGCGGACCATCTCCCGTCCGGATATGCTGCCCCAGAAATCGGGCAGATCTCCCTCATAGCAGCACTCATCGATAACAACAGGCTTTTTGTATTTTTCGATCCAGCGGGGGATCTCGGAAAGGCCCTTGGTCTGGAGGCTGGCATGGGTGATGTTTTTCCTGGAAGCGTCCCAGAAGCAGAAACAGTTGTGGCAGGAGAGCAGATGACCGAAGGGATCGTTTCCCTTCACAAAGGCTTCGATCTCCTCCCAGTCGGAAAGGGATTTGTGGTCCTCGCAGAGGTCGTATTCGTTGGCAAGGGACCACCAGATGCCGGGGAAGGCCGAAAGGCGCCTGAGCACGTAGTCCAGATAGACCAGGTTTTCCTGCATGGAGAGGGAGGAAAAGCCCCAGCGGTCATAAGGATGGAAGAGGATCAGGTCGGTCTCTATGCCCATGGCATAGATCCGGGAAAGGATCCTTTCAAAGCGCTGCCAGAAGGAAAGGCAGGGTCTTGTCACGTCCCAGGCCCCGTCCTCTTTCTTTTCAAAAGCATAAAAGGGGGGCTCGTTATGGTTATAGGTGTAATCTTTGGGGAAGAGGCAGAGGCGGATCTTGTTGAAGGGAGCCTTTTTCAGGCTCTCCAGAGTTTTTTCCACCAGATCGTCCTCCTGGTGGGCCAGGGCGTAGACCGTGGTCCCGAAGGGAATGAAGGGATGTCCGTCCGCATATACGAAATGGGTCTCCTGTGCCCGTACAGGTCCATGGTCTCCCTCCTCTGCGGGAAGACAGATCTCCTCTCCCCGGGCGGAGAAAAGGCCGGAGACTTCCCATCTGTACAGGCCCGGCTGCAGGGGCAGGAAGCGGATCTTATAGATCCCTTCTCCGTCATAAAAGCCCTTTACCTGTATCTGCTTCCCTTCCCGGGTAAATACGGCCCGGAGGGGAAGGCTGGCATCCTTTTCTTTCAGGGAAGGATCCCGGAAGGTCAGTTCAAAGGTTCTGTACTGCTGCATAAGATATAGTTCTCCTGATTTTTATTCTGATTACTGTAAGCATAGTTTTTCCCCGTTTTCCTTTATAGAAAAGATTTCGTCTTTTCTTGTCGGAATTCGCTTTGCATACGTCCAATGAAAAAGAGACAGGCCCGGGCCCGTCTCCAAAGTTCCTGTGCGTGTATTTCTTTTCAGTCGGGGTCCTCTTCCAGGAAATCCCTGAGCCTTTCATAATCCGAGGGACGGCTGCAGAGGATCTCTCCGCCGGAGAGAAAATCCCTGTCCGTACATACGGAAGCGAACAGGATTTGGCAGAAGGTGGAGTGCAGGTTCAGATGATCTCCTTCTGCCGAGTTGAAAGAGACGTCTCCCTTACATGTCTGGACTGCGGTGATAAAGTCAAGATAGGATTCCAGTTTTTTCAGTTTCATGTCGTTTCCTTTCCTTCTCCCAGTCCTCTGGTCTCCCTGAACTGCCTGGGGGAAATGCCCACCTCCTGGCGGAAGACCCGGTCAAAGTAGCTGCGGCTGCCGAACTGAAGCTCTTCGCTGATCTGCTGGATATCCTTTCTGGAGGTCAGCAGCATAACTTTGGCCGCATTCAGGCGGACAGTCCGGATATAATCAGCCATCTTCATGCCCATCTCTCTGGAAAATTTCCGGGTCAGATAATATTCCGTATAGCCGCAGTGGCGTGCGATCTCTTCCGTTGTCAGAGGATTTGTATAGTTCATGCGGATGTATTCCCGGCAGTCCCGGACAGCCCTGGAGAGGCCCTCCGTATCCTTTGCCGCCAGGACCATATGCTGAAAATCCTGATACATCTTCTGGACCATCTGAGGGGTGTCCCCGTAGGAGGTCATGTTTTCGATCCGACAGATCCAGTGGCTTTCCCTGTTCTTGGCCGCGGTCAGGGAAACGCCGCCCCGGACGGCATTGCGGGCACACAGTGCCGTAAAAATGATCAGGTTATCCTTGATCTGGCGCAGAACGTCCCGGAGATGGAAATTCTGGAGCTCCCCCTGATAGTCGTTTTTATCCTTTTCCGGGGCCAGGCCCTCCCGAAGGCAGCGGAGCATCATCTCCTCATGGGAGACCATGCGCTCTAAATCATTTTCCGCAGGGGCATCTTCTCCCTTTTCCGGAATGGGCGGCAGATCCTTTTCTGGCGGAGCGGGGGATTCAAAAAGGATGCTCTCCCGGCTCAGGTTCTCCTCGTAGCAGGCGAAATGCAGCATAATGGCAAAGTTCCTGATGGACTCGCCGTGGACAAAGGGAACGTCGCCCAGGATCTTCAGATACTCTCTTCTGAGATGTCCCGAAAGACCGTGCCGGTCCAGCTGCTGCATGCTTTCATCGATGGAGCTGTTCTTCATGTACAGAGGACCCAGAATGACCAGAAGGGAGCTTTTCTCACTTCTGTGTACCCACTCTGCGATCCAGCCCAGGCCCATGGCACCCGAGAAAACCAGGGGGCAGCCCGGCAGATCCTTTTTTTCTATGGCAGCGTCCAGGCAGCCGCCCAGCTGCAGCAGCATATGGTATTCCTCCCGGTGGGGCGCCGTGGTAAAAAACAGTGTCTTTTTTTCATCAAAGCACCAGGCACCCAGCTGGCAGGCGGCATAGATCATGCCCTGGAGGTCATTGAGCCTGTATTCTACATCTTTACGCGCATACTTCATTTGTAAAGAGCCTCCTTTGACAGCAGTTTATTACAAAGACGGCGGCAGTGCCAGAGAATCCCGGCACTGCCGCTAATGATCCGGCTGTTTTAGTGACAGCACCTTCTTTTTCAGGGGTTATTCTGCAGATTTATGTTCTGCCTTGGCGGCTGCACGGCTTTCCTCGTTGGCCTTCCTGATTTCGGGCATCATTTTGTCAAGTTTGTAGAAGCGGCAGACAAGGTAGAGACAGACATACATAGCTGCCGGGATCAGAGAGTAGAGGAGTCTGACCATGGCAATGGCCGAAGCGGGCTGTACATCCAGGGCCCCGTTATAGCCTGCAAGGCCGATCAGGATGCCCAGAAGACCTGCGCCCAGGCCCGCGCCTAATTTGTTTGCAAAGCCGTTGACAGCGCCCAGAGTGCCTTCCAGACGGCGGATCCCGATATATTCGTTGTAGTCAGCGCATTCGATGATGATCAGGCCGGCCAGCATGGAGATGGGAACGGCGCCTGCACCGGTCAGGAGGTTGCCGGCGATCAGCAGAGGAAGAGAGCTTCCCGCAAAGAAGTTGATGGTAAAGCCGGCTGCCGCGCAGAGCGTACCGATCCGGATCAGCTTCATGACGGAGATCTTCTTCAGGATCTGAGGGAAGATGAACATCATGGGCAGAATAATGAACTGGGTCGCTGCCAGAACGCCCATGAGACCTACGTTGCCGACGATGTCCGTGAAGTAGAAGACATTGACGCCCATGTTGGAGATGACATTCATGACAAGGGAAGCCAGTGCCATGATGTAGATAAAGGGATTCTTTTTCAAAACTTCCAGGATGTCCCCGAACTCCACTTTCTGGCTGCCGGAGTGTACGTCTACGTCATGCGTCTCCTTGACAACGAAGAAACGAAGCATGCCGAGAACGGTCAGAGGAAGAGCGAACATAGCGACCAGTCTGATCCAGCCTCCCTGGCTGGTGGCAAGGGTACCCATCAGGCTGGGGAAGACGATGTTGAAAACGGCAACGATCAGCATGGGGAAAATACCGCCGTAGGTGGACAGCTGAACGTACTGCTTCTGAGAACTGAAGGCACGTACCATATATACGGTGCCGTTGGCGTTCAGGAAGGTATAGAAGATGGAGTTGGCAAACAGATACATGAGCAGGATCCAGGCTGCCTTGACGGGGACTGCTGCGGCTGCAGGAACACAGAACATCAGAAGAGTGGCCAGCCACATGCCTACGACGCACCACTCATAAGGGCGGCCTTTGCCCCATCTGGTATGGGTCCTGTCTACGATGTAGCCGGCAAACAGATCTGTTACGCCGTCGATCAGCTTGCTGACCAGCAGCAGGGCACCCACCAGTTTGGCATCCATCTTCATTGTGTTGACGGCGAAAACGGTAAGATAGCCCATGATCATGACAGCTACGCCTGTAGATGCCGGACGAAGGGACCAGGATGCCAGTGTAAAGAAGCCTACGCCTTTTTCCTTCTGCTTTGTTTCTGCTGCGGTGTTTCTGGTTTCTTCGCTCATACTTTCCTTCTCCTTGTAACTGTTTCTGTATGAACCGTGGATGAATCTTTATGCTTTTATTGTATGGATCGGAAAGCATCCCTTATATGAATGGATTGGTCAACTTTTTCCATTATTTGTTTCGTTTCTTCTTATTCCACGATGACCCTGACCCGGTCCAGATTCAGCACCTGGGTGAAGAGTTCATCTTCTCTTCCCTGGCGCTGGGAGGAGACCCGGGCGGAAACAAAGTAGGTGCCGGGCTTTTCAAAGCTGTGCACCACTTCCGCAAAGGCTCCCTTTACGCCTTCTGCCTCTGTCCTGGTGACAGAGCCCTTTACGGGGAAGAGGCCCTCGACTCTGGTGGGGAATACGTGAGAGTCTCTGTAGTCGAAATCGATGGCCGTCACTTCGCCTGCGCCTTCGGGAAGCGTGGCCTCCGCTCTCAGAACGAATTCTCCTCCTGCGCGGACGCGGGCACACTTTGCGCCGTTGACGGTGAGAAGGATTCCGGCCTGCATGCCGCCCCGCCTGGATGCGTCAGCTTCTTCCAGGATCCGGCCGCCTTCTCTCTTATACAGAGTGGTCTGAAGGGGTTCTTTCCCCTCCTGCAGCCAGTCTGCCATGTCCAGAAGGGCCTGGCAGAGGGCGCCCATGTAGTTGACCACCATGTTGTTGGCGGAATCGACGGAGTTATTGTGCATGCAGCGCTGCATGTAGTAGAGACGGAAATTCTCTTCTGTCCCGGTCGCTTCAATGACCTTGTTCCGATACCAGTCGCCGCACCAGGGGCAGGTGGACTCATCCATCAGGGACTGGATGACCATGACTTTGCCCTGAATCTGACCGTCCTGGGGACGGCCTGTGCCGTTGAGGGCGTAGCCCATGACATTGGGCCGCTGGGGCAGGGCAGGGGTGCCGTCTTCCTTCCGGAACTGGTCCCAGGCATGGAAGGTGGCATCCGGGACCTGATGGCGGTAATAGTGCTGGATGGCGATATAGTCGGAGTTGTCCAGGCAGAGAATGTCGCCGGGCTTTACCTTTGAAAGGGCTTCTCCCAGGTCCGACATGCCGTAGCACATGCCGATGGTCAGAAAGCCTCCGCCGGTGACTTCGTCTTTTTCCATGTCCCCAAGGAGAAGCTGCATGCCTCTGGCGTCTCCGGTCTCGAAGGTGATATTGACGCCCTTCAGATAGAGGTCGTCTCCTTCGGGCAGGGTCTCCATCTCGATCCAGGCGTCCCTGCCGTCGGTAAGCATCTTTTTCCAGGCGTCGTCCACGCCGTTGCGGCTCTCGATCTCCTGTTCCTCGCTGGCGCTTTCGGGCTTTCCGGGCAGGTGGACTCTCTTTACTTTTCCCTTAAACTGCAGGCGGTCTCTGACGGCGCTGCTTTGGGGATCCGCGCCGGCATAACCGGGGACCTTCCAGAAGTCTTCAAAATAAACGGGATCGGCCCTCTTTACGCCCGGGGAAAGGACAGGGAGGGACCCGTCGTCGATATGGCCGGAAGCCTCCAGGTACCAGGCCATGGGAGGAAAGCCCATGTCTGTCAGTTCCCGCAGCATATCCTTTTCCAGGTCATTTAAGCCCTGGTACATGTCGCCGCTGCCGCCGGGCTCCAGGTTGTCGATGATCTTTCCGAAGGCATGGCGCAGGACTCTCTGGCCCTGGGCATGCATGGTGATGGTATTGGGAAGAGAGGCGGGGGAGCCGATCACGAAGGGGACGGCGCCTTCCCAGGCATCTGTATTCTCGATGCAGGCCATGGTCTTGTAGCCGCCGCCGCTGCCGCCGAAGACGATGCCGA
>CAMOGQ010000098.1 GCA_946614165.1 uncultured Lachnospiraceae bacterium | reverse complement strand
TGATGTTGTCCTGGACGGCCATGATATTGACGGTCATGACCCGGACCAGCTGGTTTAGGGCCTTCTCACGGATCCGGTTCCTGATCTCCCTGGTCATTTCCTCGTCCGCCGCCCCGTCCAGGGCATCGGCTCCCATGATCAGCTGGCACTGTTTGATCTGGTCCAGCAGATAGACCTTGAGCTCCGCCGCCGAAGCGTAGCGGCCGTTGATCTGAAGGAGCTGGTCCTGCTTGAAGCCGGTGGTCAGATAGATCCTGCCGCATCCTCCCAGGATCGTCACGGAAAGGAGGCAGACAAGGACCGCACTGCAGAGCCTGCGGATTTTCTTTCGCGTTTTTGTCATATACGCTCCTTACTGTTTCTTTCTGGAATAGCGGACAAAGGTATAGGGGATGTCGAAGTAGGTCTGCTCTTCGCTGTCCGCGGTGATCTCCCACTCCGGATCCTTGTCCAGGTCGGGGAAAAAGGCGTCCGCCTGATAGGCATAGTCGATCATGGTCACATGGGCCGTATCGCAGTAGGGAAGCATCTGCCGGTAGATGCTCTCTCCTCCTATGATATAGATGTCTTCGCTGTCGTACTGTTCCAGTTCTTTCAGAAGCTCCTCTATGCTGTGGACCACAAGGGCGCCCCTGACCTGATAGTCGGGGTTCCTTGACAGAATGATGTTGGTCCTGCGGTCCAGGGGCTGGGAAAGAGGGAAGGTCTCCAGGGTCTTTCTGCCGTATACGATGACCTTGTTCAGAGTCTCCCTGCGGAACATCTTGTGATCGTTGGGAATGCTGACCAGGAGCCGGCCCTTATAGCCGATGCCCCAGTTCCTGTCAACTGCGACGATTAAATTCATATGTCTGTAAACCTCTCCCGGGTCCCTAGATGGCTACGGGAATGTCCTTTACCTGAGGACCCGTCTGATAATTTTCCACGGAAACGTCGTTCCTGGTGAACTGGTAGAAATCCTTCACATCGGGATTGAGATGAAATACAGGGGCCGGATAGGGCTCCCTTTCGATCAGCTCCCGGATGATGGGGATATGTCTGTCATAGATGTGGGCGTCCGCGATCATGTGGACCAGCTCGCCCGGCTCCATGTCGCAGACCTGGGCCAGCATGTGGACCAGGACGGCATACTGGACCACGTTCCAGTTGTTGGCCGTCAGCACGTCCTGGGACCTCTGGTTCAGGACGGCGTTGAGCGTCAGTCTGTCATGGCCCTTCTTCTGGGTCACGTTGAAGGTCATGCTGTAGGCGCAGGGATAGAGATTCATCTCGTGCAGGTCCTGATGGACATAGATATTGGTCATGATCCTGCGGCTGAAGGGGTTGTTCTTCAGGTCATAGATCACCCTGTCCACCTGGTCCATCATGCCTTCCTTATACTGGTGCTTCACGCCCAGCTGGTAGCCGTAGGCCTTGCCGATGGATCCGTCCGGATCCGCCCACTCGTCCCAGATATGACTGTGGAGATCGTGGATGTTGTTGGATTTCTGCTGCCAGATCCAGAGGATCTCGTCCGTGCAGCTTTTCAGGGCGGTGCGGCGCAGGGTCATCAAAGGAAACTCCTCGGACAGATCGTAGCGGTTGCACACCCCGAATTTCTTAATGGTATAGGCGGGAGTCCCGTCCGGCCAGTGGGGACGGACCTTCTCTCCCTCGGTGCTGGTCCCGTTCTCCAGGATGTCCCTGCACATGTCGATAAATATCTGATCAGCCTTGCTCATACTTCCTCCGCGTCATCTCCTGTATTTTTCGATCAGAGCCAGCAGGTCTCTGGAGAATCTGTCCAGATCCTTGTTGGGCAGGCCCTGACACTTGTCGATGAAGTCCGAGACCTCCCTGGATGTCATCTTCAGTCTGGTATAGGAATCGGATACTGTCCTTCCCCTGGAGCCGGGCTCCGCCTGTTCCACGGGGATTCCCTTCGTGATCTCAATGAATTTCCCGTTGGCCAGATCGTAGCGGGTGCCGGAGAAGGGGGCCATGGCATTGAAGCCGTACTCTTCCTTCAGGCAGTCCGCGAAGATCTCCGTCACCTTGTCGTCGCCGTGGACTACAAAGACCTGTTTGGGCTTCACCTTAAAGGCATTGATCCAGTCCAGCAGTCCCTGCTTGTCGGCGTGGCCGCTCATGGATTTGATGGTGGCGATCCTGGCGTGGACCGGGATGTCCTCCCCGAAGAGACGGATCTCGTCGGCTCCGTCCAGGAGCTTTCGTCCGGGCGAGCCGGCAGCCTGGTAGCCTACGAAGAGAATGGTGGATTCGGGCCTGCCCAGGTTGTACTGGAGATGGTGGCGGACTCTGCCCGCGTCGCACATGCCCGAGGCGCTGATAATGACCTTGGGCTCCTCGTCCGTGTTGATGGCCTTGGACTCCTCCGCCGTAATGGTCAGCCGCAGGTTCCTGAAGCTGATGGGGTTGATGCCCTGACGGACCAGGGCCATGGCTTCCTCGTCAAAGCAGTCCTGCTCGGATTCCATAAAGATCTCGGTGGCGGAAACGGCCAGGGGAGAATCCACATATACGGGGAAATCCGGGAATTCCGGAATCATGTCGTTCTGCTTGATCTGGCGGATGTAATAAAGAAGGACCTGGGTGCGTCCCACCGCGAAGGAGGGAATGACCAGGTTGCCGCCCTGGGTCAGGGTATCCGAAATGAGATTCGCCAGTTCCTCCACGGGGTCCGAATCATCGATCTCGTGGAGCCTGTCCCCGTAGGTGGACTCCATCACCACGTAGTCCGCTTCTTCGGTATACCCGGGATCCCTGAGAAGCGGCTGGTTCTTGTTGCCTATGTCGCCGGAGAAGACGATCTTCCTGGAGACGCCTCCCTCCGTCAGCCAGAGTTCTATGCTGGAGGATCCCAGAAGGTGGCCTATGTCCGTCAGGCGGAATTTCACGCCTTCGCAGAGCTGGTAGACCTTATCGTAGCCGTAGGGACTGATCTGCTTGACCACCATCATGGCATCTTCCATGGTATAGATGGGTTCTACTTCCTCCGATCCCCCGTTGTTTTTGATCCTTTTGTTCTTGTATTCGGCTTCACTGGTCTGGATATGGGCCGAATCCCGAAGCATGATATCCGCCAGGAGGGCCGTAGCCTGGGTCGCTACGATGGTCCCCCTGAAGCCGTCGTGATAAAGCCTGGGCAGCATGCCCGAGTGGTCGATGTGGGCATGGGTCAGAAAGACATAGTCGATCTTGGATGCCGGGACAGGCAGGGACATGTTTTCATAGGTATCTCCCCCCTGCTCCATTCCGCAGTCCACTAGGATGTGTTTGCCTCCCACCTGAAGATAGTGGCAGCTTCCTGTTACTTCATGATCTGCCCCGATAAACTGCAGCTCCATATGACACCTCCTTACGTATGTTGCTCTGCCGGGCAGGATGTGCTCAAAAAAGCCCTGCCTGATCTCCTTAATATCCGAAGATCGACTTACGGATCAGGTAAAGAATCAGCAGATGGGCCGGATAGAATATATAGAAGAAATATTTGTACTGCTTTCCCTTTCTTCCATTATAACACCGAATCAGGAAAAAGCCCGGTATTGCGTAGAGTTCGAACGAGCTGTAAAAAGCCAGCCAGCCCCAGCTGAGTATGGCCTGCAGGTCTCTGGACTGCCGCAGCAGGTACATGATCACAATGGTCATGACGCCGCCGTAGGTGTAGTCGCTGCCGATCATCTTTGCCGCCCAGCACAGGCCAAAAACGGCGGGGCAGGATACGGCCAGCGCGATCAGCAGGTTCAGCCATCTGTTTCCGGTCCCCTTTCCCTTCGGATCTCTGTCGGGAGGGAAGGCTCTCAGCATGGAATCCAGGATCCAGATGCTGAGGAGGCCCAGGGCCAGGGTGAACATGGTCCCCGTATGGGGCTTGGCGGATCCCGGGAAAAAGATCCAGTTGAAGGGATAATGAGAGATCAGTCCGAACAGGACAAGGCGGAAGAGATAGCGGATCCTGCTTCTGGTGTGGAAGTAGCCTTCCAGGACCATAAAGCAGAAAATAGGGAAGGCAGTCCTTCCCACCGCTCTTCCCACGTAGTCCAGGTAATACCAGAAGGTCCCGGTCTTATAAAGCGGAACTCCTTCTACGTAGACCCGCTCCAGAAAGCAGCATGTGATATGGTCGATAAGCATGGTAATGACCGCCGCGTATTTCAGGACCGATGCGCTGACCCCGTTCTGCATCAGTCTGCCGACCGGGTTTTCAGCCATTTTCCCTTCAGAACTCATAGGCTTCCGTCTCCTGTGGGGCGCCCGGCCGCTTTCTCACGAAAAGGACGGCCATATTTAGCGTAATGACACCCGCTATCCAATTTATACACGCTTATATTAAAAAATACAACTTTTTCGAACCGGGCTCCGGCCGCTTCCGTCCGGATAGAGCTTCACAAAAAAAGTATAACAGAATCCTGCTTCAAATTCATTTTCATCATTGTATCGGAATACAATTTGTTTTTCCGCGCCTTGGACCGCCGGAACAAGCGTAAACTTTCTTCACACAAATAATGCCGCAGCCCCATCCTTCAGGGCTTTGTACAGTTTATCCAGTTCTGCAGTAAAGAAATCGCTGTTGGCAAGGATCCTGGGCTCATTTACCATAAAAGTGCTCCTACTATCTTCGGATATTTGATGTTGATGTTGATGAAATCACAGTTGGGGCAGAGGCATGGAAAGGTGCTGGCTTTCCATGCCTTATTTTTTTCTATATCCATCAAAAAAGCAACTGTTTCAAACAGTCTGCTGAAAAACAGCATCCTATTTGAAACAGCTGCTCCTGTCTGATTCAATTAATCTGCGGGGAAACCAGTCTTTTCGCTCCATTTATCGTTCGGGACAACAAAAAAGGTGCTCTAAGCAAGGTGACTATTCATAAAATCAGCCAAATCCTGCGTTAAGAGCACCTGGTTACTTTAGTAACCAAAACCCTGTCTGGTAACCAGAGAGATGAAAACATCAAAGGCAAAAAAATAGCGGAAATCCAACGTTTTTTGGACTTCCGCATCAGAGCGATAGACGAGGCTCGAACTCGCGACCTCCACCTTGGCAAGGTGGCGTACTACCAACTGTACTACTATCGCATTCGGTACTGCCGGTTTCTTCAGCCGACTACGTTATAATACCGAATCATGATGACTTTGTCAACATGTTTTTTTATTTTTCGTTTATGCCGATTTTCCGGGCCGGGATCTCAGGTCAGGGGCGGGTCCTGCTCTTCGATGCTGGTATCCTCAACGGCATAGGTGTTCAGCTGTCTTAAGGCAACGACTTCAATGACGATGACGACCGCATAAAAGGCAAGCGTAAAGAAATCGCTTTCCATACTGGCCAGGAAATCGTAAAGGCCGTGCAGAAAGACCGGGATCAGAATGCTCTGCTTCATATAGGCCTTCATGGCTGCCGGATTATTCCGGTTCTCCGCATATCTGGCCATGCCGTAGAAGTGGCCCATATAGATACCGGTAATGCAGTGAAGGGGGATGGCCGTAAAGGCTCTGATAAAGGCCGTACCCAGTCCGCCGAAGCCTGTCACATACATGACATTCTCCGCCGCCGCAAATCCCAGGGACACCGCCGTGGCGTACACGACGCCGTCAAAAAGGAAATTGAACTCGGGATTCTTCCAGGTGATCCTCTTTAAGGCAAATCTCTTGACGCCCTCTTCCGCACAGGCAATGACCAGGAAGTTGTCAATGAGCATATAGAGGGTGCTGTTGGGGTTCAGCCCGAAACTGTTCAGGATAAAGGTCCCTGCCAGCTCCAGCACGCTGGCGGCGATGGTGGTCAGGGCGCCGGCCAGAAAAAGGCGGACGATCAGCTTTGACGATTCCGGCTCGATCCGGTCTTTCTGATATATTTTGTAGAAAAGATAAAAAGGCGGCAGAAGCGCTGCGGCAAGTAAAATCATATCCGTGACCTCCTTTGATACGGGCTGCTTCCTATTTTACCATAATTCCTCTTTATGACACAGACCGGAGACAAAAAATCAGGCAGGAAGCGTTCCTGCCTGATCTTGTATTTATGAAGAAAACTCTTCTCTTTCAGATCACCCGCGGCTCCCAGTGTCCGCGCGGATCCTGTTATTCCACGATGAAAGGAACAACGGCTCCGTTGTATTTCTCGTTGATGAACTTGACAATGGAGGGAGACCTGAGAGCTTCCACCAGGACCTTGATGTTTTCGTCATTTTCATGACCTGCCTTGACGGCGATGACGTTCACATAGGTCTCGGCTGCTTCGGAATCGCTCATTTCGTAGACAATGGCATCGTCTTCCAGGTTGTAGCCAGCCTCGATGGCATAGTTGCCGTTCAGGACCACATAGGATACTTCACTGATGACGTGAGGGATCTGAGCTGCTTCCATCTCTTCGATCTTGAGATCGAAAGCCATGGATTCGATATCGTTGACGGTAGCGGTAAGGCCTGCGCCTTCCTTCAGTGTGATGATGCCGTTGTCCTGGAGCAGAAGCAGAGCTCTGGCTTCATTGGTGGTATCGTTGGGGATCGCAATGACGTCTCCGTCTGCCATGCCGCCCAGACCGGACTTGGTGCCGGGATAAAGTCCCAGAGGCTCATAGTGGATGCCGCCTGCGTTTACCAGGTCATAGCCGTGCTCTTCGTTATAGCTTTCGAGGTAGGGGATGTGCTGGAAATAGTTTGCGTCCATCTCGC
Organism: uncultured Lachnospiraceae bacterium; assembly: GCA_946614165.1. Classification (GTDB taxonomy): domain Bacteria; phylum Bacillota; class Clostridia; order Lachnospirales; family Lachnospiraceae; genus CAG-791. The sequence goes on along the minus strand of CAMOGQ010000098.1, from coordinate 6,236 downwards.
CGGAATAAACGACTTCATTGGGCTGTACATAGTCATTGTAAACAACGACCTTAAGCTCAATGCCTTCGGCTTCCAGGACCGGTTTGACCTTTTCCAGAATCTCTGCGTGAGGAACCGGGGTCGCAGCAATAGTGATCACGTTGTCTTCCACGGGAGTCACTTCTGTCTCTTCCTTGGCGCCCTGAGAGCCGGAAGAAGATCCGCCGCAGCCCGCAAGAAGAGATGCAGAAAGAACTGATGCAAGGATTACCGCAAACATTTTCTTTTTCATTTTATTAGCCTCCTAAGCTTTTTTATTTATATTTCTTCCGGAGCCGGCTTCCTTAGGTCCGGCTTCGGGAAATATACGACTGGCTGCCGTCAGGACCGCCTTCTGTCGATCCCCGACGCAATGGTCATGCCGGTCAGCTGGAAGATCTGCTGCAGCAGGACCAGCAGGACCACTGTCACGACCATGATATCCGCCTGATAGCGGTAATATCCGTACTGAATGGCAATGGAGCCCAGACCGCCGCCGCCGACGGTCCCGGCCATGGCCGAATATCCCAGGATGGTGCCCAGGCAGATGGTGGCCCCGGTGACCAGGGAGACGCGGGCTTCCACCAGGAGCACGTGAAAAATGATCTGGAAGGTATCCGCTCCCATGGACTGGGCCGCCTCGATCACTCCCTTGTCCACTTCCTTGAGGGAGGATTCCACCATACGGGCAATAAAGGGCGCCGCCGATACCACCAGGGGAACGATGGTGGCCGTGGATCCGTAGCTCTTTCCCACGATCATCCTGGTCAGGGGAATGATCAGGATCAGAAGGATCAGGAAAGGAATGGACCTCATGATATTGGTGATAAAATCCAGGACTCTGTAGACCGGACGGCTGGGCTTTATGCCGCCCTCGTCGGTCACCGCCAGGACCACGCCCCAGGGAAGACCCAGTACATAGCCGAACAGGGTGGAGACCAGGGTCATGTACACGGACTCAAAAATGCCTCTTCCGATCATCTGCCAGACTTCAACAGTCCACATCGTCATCCACCTCCTCTACCGCAAGTCCCCGGCCGATCAGCCAGGCGATCATGTCTTCCTGCAGCTGCCTGTCTTCGGGAAGGCCCAGGATCATCTGTCCTCTGGCCACGCCCTTCACATCTCTGGTGTCCGCCCGCAGGATATTCACGGGAGTGCCGAAATGCAGGACCATGTTTCCGATCACAGGTTCAAATGAGGAGTTGCTGGTGAAGGCGATGCGGATCCTGCGGTCTTCGTGCAGCAGGTCCTTTTCGCCTTTGCGACGTTCCCCGTCCAGACGGGCCTTCTCCCATTCGTCGGGATCCTTGCCCTCCACCACAAGATACCTTCCGGCTCTGGATCTGGGGTGATTGAAGATGTCCTCCACCAGGCCGTTCTCCACCAGGACGCCGTCCTCGATGATGGCCACGTGGTTGCATATGTCTCTGACCACCGACATCTGGTGGGTGATAATGATGATGGTGATGCCTGTCTCTTCGTTGATCTTCTTTAACAGCTCCAGGATCTGCTGGGTCGTCTGGGGATCCAGGGCGCTGGTGGCTTCGTCGCAGAGCAGGATCTTGGGGTCGCTTGCCAGGGCTCTGGCAATGGCCACCCTCTGCATCTGTCCGCCGGAAAGCTGGGAAGGGAAAGCGTTCTCCTTATCGGCAAGGCCCACCACTTCAAGGAGCTTTCTGGCCTTTTCCCGGGCCATGTCCGGTTTCATATTCTGTATGCGGAGAGGAAAGCATACGTTGTCGATGACCGATTTCTGCATCAGCAGGTTGAAGCCCTGGAAGATCATGCTGATGCTGCTGCGAAGCTTTCGAAGCTCGGCCCCGGACATTTCCGAAAGGGGCTGCCCTTCCACCAGAACGCTGCCCTTTGTGGGGACTTCCAGATAGTTCAGACACCTTACCAGTGTGCTTTTCCCGGCTCCGGACATGCCGATGATTCCGTAGATATCTCCCTTTTCGACCTGAAGATTGATATCCCTGAGTGCATCCACCTGCGCGTCCTTGGTCCGGAAGGTCTTGTACAGGTGCTGCACCTCCACTATATATTCCATTTATTCCGCCTTTCCGCCGCCCCCTGTCTTCCTTCCGGAAAGGAAGCCGCTGTCTGTTCAAAGCTGCAACGGACGGCCGAAAGTATTACATGTTCAATGCCGGATTCAGTTTACAACATGTAACTGAATTTTACATTATTTTACATTCATGATAATACATTTCAGCCAAATTTTACAGCTTTTTTTACATGTCTTTTGTTGATTATTGAGAAATTCCTTTCTGCGTCTCCCTCTGCCCTCGTCCGCCGGCCGGCCCCTTTTGCAAAGCAGGCTGCGGGAAGAGCGCCCCCGGAGATATACACAGTTGAAATGACGCCGAATCCACATTTACGCAGGTTATTTTGGTTTACATATTTGTTTTGACCTAATCAGTCAATATTCCGCGGAAACCGCATAAATGCGTACTGTTTAAAGTATTCGACTTTTCCTTGAATTTTCAGTCTTTTTACCCCCTGTCCCCACAGGAAATCCCCAATTTCCACAAAGTTATCCACATTGACACGCCTGTCAGAAAGTGGTTTCTAAACACATTTTCGTCAGAAAATTCTGAAAACATACGGGATTTTCGGTTTACATATTTTTCACAGCCACTGGTCCCAGAAACGGCTTACTCTCCCACCTGCCGTGTCCGTTGTGACCACCTCAAAGCGGGTCCACTCGGCCGGAAAAAGCCTTCTGTAGGGGCCTGTCAGGAAGCGGTCGTCCAGAAGGGCCACGATCCCCACGTCGGAGGAGGTCCGTATGGCCCGGCCCGCCGCCTGCAGGACTTTGTTCATGCCGGGAAAACGATAGGCATAGTCAAAGCCGGCCCCGTCCTTTCTGTCGAAATAATCCTTCAGGATGGTCTGCTCTCCCGAGACGCCCGGCATGCCGGTCCCCACCACGATGACCCCGATCAGCCTGTCCTCTCTGAGATCGATTCCCTCGCTGAAGACCCCGCCCAGGACGCAGAAGCCCAGAAGGGACCTGTCGTCATGGTACTCCTCGAACTGTTCCAGGAAAGCCTCTCTTTCGGCCGGGTCCATGCTCTCATGCTGCAGGGCCAGACGGACCTCCTCCGTTTCCGGCCAGGATGCCAGATAGAGGCCGGCCACCTCCTTCAGGAAGGCATAAGAGGGGAAAAAGATCATATAGTTGCCGTGGCGGCAGGATACGATCTCGTGGATGCAGCGGGCGATCCTCCGAAAAGTCTCAGGCCCCCGCTGCCTGTAGCGGCTGGTCACGTCCCGGGCGATGAAGAGCCCCCGTCTTTCCGGGTCGAATACGGAACGGGCATAGATCTCATAATCCTCCGCCTGTCCCCCCAGCAGGGACTTGTAATACTGTATGGGAAGAAAGGTGGCCGAAAACAGGACAGAGGAAACGCCCTGGTCCATGCAGGCCTTCAGATTCCTTGCCGGGTCCACGCAGTAGAGTTTCAGATGCCGGTCCTTCTTTCCGGACTCCTGCGCCGCTTCCTCCTCCAGATAAATGACATAGTCCGTGTCCAGGTTGTCGTACATGGACAGGAAATGGTCCAGATCAAAGTAGAAATTAAGGAAATCCGTCTTCAGCTGCGGGTCAAACTCCGATTGACCGCTTCGGTCATTTTTTCTTTCCCGGTCCAGGATCCGCTGCATTTCCGTATAGACCTCCGTGCACGCTCCGGAAAGAACGTCCGCCTCCTCCAGGACACACAGGCCCTCTCCGGGATCCGGCATCCGGTTCAGGGCCGTGACCACCCGGCCCAGCAGCTTCCAGAGGGCGGGGAAAGAAGCCCTTACCGCCTTCCGGAAGGCCCTTACCTCCGACAGGCGCAGGTCCGCGCTGTACATTTCCCGGCCTCTTTCCAGGAGATTGTGGGCTTCGTCGATCAGGAATATATAGGGATGGCTCTCTCCGTCCGAAAAAAAACGGCGGAGCCTGGCACTGGGATCAAAGGCATAGTTATAGTCGCAGACCACCGCGTCCGAAAACAGGGTGGCGTCCAGGGACAGCTCGAAGGGGCAGACCTGGTACTTTTCCGCCATGGCTTCCACAGCCTCCCTGTCAATATTGTCCGAACCGGTCAACAGCTCGTAGAGAGCCTCGTTGACCCTGTCGAAGTGGCCCGCCGCCCTGGGGCAGGATATGGGATTGCAGGAAGGGCTCTCCAGGATACAGATCTTCTCTTTGGCCGTCAGCACCGTCCTTTTCAGGGACAGTCCTCCTCTCTCCAGAAGGTCCATGGTATCCGTGGCCACGGCCGCGGTCACGTTCTTGGCCGTCAGATAAAAGATCCGGCCGGCCAGGCCCTCTCCCACGGCCTTGAGGGCGGGATAAAGGACAGCCAGGGTCTTTCCCGTTCCCGTGGGCGCCTCCAGAAAGAGCTTTTTCCCCTGGGCAATGGTATGATAGACGCCGGCGGCCAGTTCCTTCTGTCCCTCCCGGTAGGGATAGGGGAAGGGCAGGGCTTTGATGGAAGATGTCCTCTTCCGGTCCCATTCCAGCCTCAGGACGGCCCAGCGCATATATTCACCAAGAAGCCTCTCCATCCATTCCCTGAGCTCCTGCCTTGTCTTATAGGAATAGAAGTATTTCGTTCCTTCCGTATCCAGATTGGCATAGGTCATGCGGATCTGCATGCCCTCCAGGTCATGGTCCTCCGCGTAAATGCAGGCATAGCAGACAGCCTGGGCCCTGTGGACGGGCTCAGGCTCCTTAATGGAACGCAGAGGTCTGTAAGTGGTCTTGATCTCATCGACGGTCACTGCGGGATCTTTCCCCGGGTCATCCTCCAGATGGCCCCCGTAGATGCCGTCCGCCCGGCCCTCCAGGACCAGGAAGGCGTCCTCCTCCAGGATCTTTCCCGGCAGGGGAAAGCTTCTTTTCAGGGAAACTTCGGCGGCGTACTCCGCTCCCATTCCCTTCTGGATCTTCCGGTGCATCCTGGCGCCCTCAGCCATGGCCGCCTCCGGGGCCCCGCCCCGTCTGTCGTCGAGATCGCCTGCTCTCATCAGAAATTCGACCAGATTTCTGACGGATATCTGGATTTCAAAGCTCATAGGAAGATTATAGCCGTGCAAATCTTTTATTGCAATTCGGATAAAAATGCGCTTTAATGGTAAATGAATTTTTTCAAATCACTGTCAGCGTCAATGGGGATATCCTCACACAATCCGTCCCCGGGGTTCTTTCCTGTCCGCCGCTTTTGACGCAGAAAGGACATCATGGAACACTTTTACATTCCTGAGCACTATCAGTCCGATCTCGATCTTCACGATACGCAGGTCGCCATCAAAATCGTCAAGGACTTTTTCCAGAATCTTCTGGCAGAGCGTCTGAATCTGCAGCGCGTCTCCGCCCCCCTCTTTGTCGATCCCACTTCCGGCCTCAACGACAACCTCAACGGCGTCGAACGTCCCGTATCCTTTGATATTCTCGAGACCGGCAGGACCGGTGAAGTAGTCCAGTCCCTGGCCAAATGGAAGCGCTATGCCCTGAAAAAGTACGGCTTCAGCGTGGGAGAAGGCCTTTACACCGATATGGTGGCCATCCGCAGGGATGAGATCACCGACAACATCCATTCCATCTACGTGGACCAGTGGGACTGGGAGCGGATCATCAGACGCTCTGACAGGAACATAGAGTTCCTTATGGAGATCGTAAGGAAGGTCTACCGCGTTCTTCGCCAGACCGAAAAGTACATGTCCATCCGTTACGAGTACATCAAGGAGATCCTGCCCCACGACATCACCTTCGTGACCACCGCGGAGCTGGAGCGCATGTTCCCGGACAAGACGCCCAAGGAAAGAGAATACATCTATACCAGAGCCCACGGCGCCGTCTGCCTGATGCAGATCGGCGACAAGCTGCGCAGCGGCGAGCCCCACGACGGACGTGCTCCCGACTACGACGACTGGGCACTGAATGCCGATATCCTGGTCTACTATCCTGTCCTGGATATCGCCCTGGAGCTTTCCTCCATGGGTATCCGCGTGGATGCCGAATCACTCGCTTCCCAGCTGGAGAAATCCGGCTGCCAGGACAGAGCTTCCCTTCCTTTCCAGAAGGCCATCCTCGAGGACCGGCTGCCCCTGACCATCGGCGGAGGCATCGGCCAGTCCAGGATCTGCATGTTCTTCCTCAGGAAGGCCCACATCGGCGAAGTCCATTCTTCCCTGTGGCCCGAAGCCGTGGAGGAGGA
>CAMOGQ010000097.1 GCA_946614165.1 uncultured Lachnospiraceae bacterium | reverse complement strand
GAGTTGAAAATAAAGATTGTTTGCAGATTTTCTTTTGTATAACAATGGTTTATTTGGCCGTGTTTTTTTGGTTTGGTTATCCTGGAACACTGACATTGGATAGTGTCAATCAACTTAATCAGATTGCAGCGGGTGTTTACTCCAATCATCATCCTTTTTATCATACGATGTTTATTAAAGGGTGCGTTGAACTGGGGGTTTTTTTGTTTGGAGATATTAATAAAGCTATAGCGCTATATAGTGTAATTCAAATTTTTATCATTGCATTATGCATTACATTTATGATGTCAACATTATCTCAAATAGGGACGCCCAAAAGTATTAGATTGAGCTGGTTGCTGTGGTTCTTGCTGCTTCCGATTCATGTTGTGTTTTCGTTCACGATGTGGAAAGATGTATTATTTGGATATTTTGTTGCATTATTTGTAACATGTACATTTCGCATTGTAAAAGGAATTGGAGGTGAATTATTTAACTACGTTTTGTTATTTCTAAGCAGCCTAATCTTTTGTCTGTTCCGTAGCAATGGATTATTTGCCTTCCTAATATCGTTTGCGGCTTTCCTGATTCTATATAGAATAAAATATAAGAAAGCAATACTGATAATGCTTTTTTCAGCCTGCATAGCTATATGTCTTAAATACCCTGTTTTAGATATGTTGGACGTTTCTCAGCCAAGAACAGCTGAAGGGCTTTCTATTCCTGAGCAACAGATTGCAAGAGTCATCGTTGATGGGAAACAACTAACAGAAAATGAAACAATGTTGATTAGCAGGGTTATAGATATAAATAAAGTTTCAGAGTTATATTTAGACTATCTGTCAGATCCTATAAAAGCAGCTATAGATGATGAGTATTTATGCAAACACAAGAAGGAGTTTTTTGATATATGGGCAAATATTGGCCGTAGGTATCCACAGGAATATTTGAAGGCCTGGATTGATCAGACCAGAGGTTACTGGAATGCAGGATATGACGTGGCACCCTACACTTATGGTGTTTATGATAATAGTTTGGGTATTAAAGGTGTCATGAAAACTCGTATATATTTGTATTATATGCAACTATTCAGGCTACCTGTGCTTAGGCCATTTTTAAGTATTGGACTTTATTTTTGGATTATAAGCATGCTGTTTTTTTATAATTGTATTAAAAAGAATAAAGATGGAAATTACTTGATAATACCAGTTATAGCTATATGGATTAGTTTACTTATTGCAACTCCGGCCTTTTCGGAAGTACGATATATTTATGCTATGTTTACTTGTTTTCCACTCATAATAACAGAATCATTATTAGAAGAGGATACTTCTGATTATACGAGTTTTTACGGATGATGGAATAAAAGCAATAGTTTTATAATAGATGTATAAATTAGGAATAAACATAGTTCCAGGGCAATCGTGTTGCAGAAGGGCGGTAAGATGACATAAATTGTTATTTTTTAGCCAGATTAAAAATGTTATAATAATATTGCCAGTGAAAACGTTTAAGGAAACCTCTGTTTTTGTTCATAAAAGATTAAAAAGAGAATACGAGAACAATATTACATGTTATTTATGGCATGTTTAAAATAAGGGATACTTCCAGCATGAAGAAAATAAAACTATCTTATTCTAATGGATTAAAAAGATACCTGGATTTGGTTTTATCTTTTGAAGGATTAGTTTTTTTCTGGTGGGTCTATCCGCTTTGTGCCATCGCAATTAAAATAGATGATCCGGAGGGATCCATTTTATTTAAGCAGGATCGGATCGGCCAATACGGTAAAGTCTACAAGATGCTGAAATTCCGGTCAATGAAAACAGATTCCGAACATACGGGCAGCGGAGTCTATTCAGAAAAAGGAGATCCAAGAGTCACCAGGGTCGGAAGGTTTCTCCGGGCATCCAGCCTGGATGAGGTTCCGCAGCTCTTCAATATTATCAAAGGAGATATGTCCCTTATAGGGCCCAGATCACCGCTTACATACCATCCCTGGCCCTGGGAGGAATATACGGAAGAGCAGAAGAAGATGTTCAATGTAAAGCCCGGTATTACAGGGTGGGCACAGGTACATGGACGGAAAACCGTTGAATGGCACAGGCGCATCGAGATGAATGTCTGGTACGCGGAGCATGTATCCTTTCCTCTTGATGTTAAGATTGCGCTGATGACGGTATACAAAATATTTTCAAACGCAGACAATGAGAACGTGGGTAAAACATTGATAAAAGATACAGCTGAGGAAGCAACATAGGAAGTCAAGCTGACGGGATTATAGACGATGGAATTAACATTAATGTATTTGACCAACAATCCGGAAGTGGCCGCTATTGCACAGGATGCCGGTGTAGCCCGAATCGTAGTCGATATGGAATATATCGGCAAAGATAAGCGCCAGAGGGGGATGAATACATCCCGGAATTATCACACGATTGAGGATGTAAAAAAGCTCCGGCCGATTATAGATAAATCAGAATTAATGGTCAGGGTAAATCCGATCCACGAAAGAACAGACAAAGTAATTTCTTCCGAAGAAGAGATAGAAGCTGTTATAGAATATGGAGCGGATATTATTATGCTGCCCTATTTTAAGACGGTCCAGGAGGTCAGGACCTTTATTGAATTAGTTGACCACCGGGCCAAGGTATATCCTTTAATAGAAACGCCTGAGGCTGTTGACTGCATGGATGAGATTCTGAAGCTGGACGGAATAGATGAGGTTCATTTTGGACTGAATGATTTGGGCCTTGGCTACAAAAAGAAATTCCTGTTTGAACTGCTGGCAGACGGCACTGTAGAAAGACTTTGCAGCAAGGCAAGAGAATCAGGTCTGCCTTACGGGTTCGGCGGTATTGCAAGGCCGGGATATGGACTTCTGCCGGCTGAAAAGATCATCCGGGAACATTTTTATTATGGTTCAAGCCGTGTCATCCTCTCCAGGGCTTTTTGCGATTCCAGAGAAATAAAAGATATGGGGGTTGTCAGGGAGACATTTCAGGAAGGCATTAAGTCTATTCGTTCAGTGGAAGAAGAATGCCTTGAGCAGCTCAGGAACGGGGAGAAAGGCAGGGAGTATTTCGGAGAGAATCATAAAGAGGTCATAGAAGTGGTCGATCAGATCTGCGGCCGATGAAAATCGGTCTGCAGTCTGTCGTAGCATGCCCGGACAAGGAAGCTGTTGTCACATAGAGCAAAAGGAGACGAAGCTTGAAACTATTAGTGACAGGTGCCTGGCAGAATGCAAAAGAATATATACCGGACATAGAAGAAATGGGTCACGAAGTGACCTTTATGCAGTATGAAAATGAGGATCTCCCATGCCCGGCAGAATCCATAGAAGGTGTAATATGCAACGGACTGTTCCTTTATCATAAGATTGAACAGTTCGTTAATTTACATTATATACAGCTTACCAGTGCCGGATACGACCGTCTTGCCATGGAGTATGCTAAAGAAAAACAGATTACTGTTTTAAATGCAGGGGGAGTCTATAGCAAACCGATGGCGGAATTTGCCCTGTGCGGAGTTCTGATGCTCTATAAGCATATGCATCAGTTCATGAAACAGCAGGAGGCACATATCTGGAAAAAACAAAGAAATTTACTGGAGCTTACAGACAAAAAGGTGCTGATCTTTGGCTGCGGAAGTGTAGGGACAGAATGTGCCAGGCGGTTTACTTCCTTTGGCGCGAAGGTATCAGGAATAGACTTGCATCCATCGGACAACAAGTATTTTGAGAAAATTTATGGGATTGAAGCGGCAGACAATCTTTTAAAGGATGCGGACATTATTATATCGGCTTTGCCCCTGACGGATATGACCGGGCACTTCTTTGATAAAAACAGATTTATGCTGATGAAGAGATCAGCTGTTTTTGTAAATATCTCAAGAGGTGCCGTAGTAAATCCGGGGGCGCTGGAACAGGCTCTTTCACATAATAGAATAGGCGGCGCCGTGATAGATGTATTCGAGGAGGAGCCTCTAAACACGGAAAGCAATATCTGGGATATGCCCAATGTCATTATAACGCCTCATAACAGCTTCGTTGGAGACTTGAATCAGGAAAGGCTTTGGATATTAATTCAAAAAAATCTTATTAGGCAGAGACGGGAGATGAGAGATGAATAATGATCAATTCAAGCATATGCTGGAACTGCATCCGGAATTAAAGCAGGATCTGTTTATCAGGGGGTTTTTAATTACAGACAGAGATTCTATAGATATGGATCAGTTTCCTTTCTATGGAAACTGGAAGCTGGAGAAACATGGCAGATATAACTTCATGGCGCATAAGCTTGCCGGTATGCATATCTACGAAGATTCGGAGCATAGACTCTTTTTTATTATGGGCCATGCCTATAATCCATTTACTATGGAGCATGAGGAAATCCGGATTCTGCAGTATATCGCGGCAGCCTATGGGACAGAGCAATATAATGACCGGATCGATGAAATGACGGGCGTTTTCGTATTTGGTTCTGTTGTTGATGACCGGATAGAATTCCAGACAGATCCTTCCGGCATGCAGTCCGCCTGCTGTGCTAAAATCGGTAATTATTCTTATATTTCCTCCCACTCACAGCTGGTCGGGGATATCTGTAATCTGGAAATGTGCAGTTTTGTAAAAGATCTGATCAGATATAAATGGTATGGCCGCGTTATGGGACCGTATCTACCGGGTGATATTACTCCTTTCAGGAATGTGAAAAGAATTGTTCCGGATATTCGTTATACATATAAAAAGGATGATAAGAGAATAGGGCATCATCGTTATTATCCTCTTATTGAGATCAGGATGGCAGAGTCAGAGAATGACTATAATGAGGTGATTAAAAAAGCCGCAGATATTTTGAAGAACAATATGGTCCTGATTACTCGCAAGTGGGATCATCCCTGGATTTCCCTTACAGGAGGCATCGATTCTAATACAACCTTCGCAGCTGCTAATGGAGTATATGATAAATATGAAGCATTCAGCTACATATCGGCTGAGAAAGAAATCAGGGATGCAGAAGCGGCCCAACGAATTGCGAATCATTTTGGTGTAAAACATCATGTATATAACATACCTGAGAAAAATGAAGAACTTCCGAATTATGAAGTGATTTATGAAATCCTTATGCATAATAATGGCTATGTAGGACCTTTAAAAGCCAACGAAGCCAGGAAACGTATCTATCTCAGAAATAATGCCGGATGTGACGTGGAGGTGAAATCATGGGTCTCGGAGACAATACGCGCCTATTGGTATAAGCATTATGGACGAAAAACAATGCCGAAGCTGTCTCCAAAACTTTATAGAAATCTTTATAAAATTTTCCTGACTGATCGAAAGCTGGCACACAAAATAGACAGACTGTTTGAAAAATACATTAAGGATTATGAATATAACAGGATACCGGAATGCTACCCGACAGCAGATATGCATTTCAATGAAGTTACCTGGGGCAGCTGGGGCGGCATGCGGATCAGTGAGATGAAGTATTGCTTTGATATAACGTTCGCATATAATAATCGGAAATTCCTGGATCTATTATTCCGTGTGCCTTTGGACAAGAGGATTTCAGACCAGCATCATCTTGATATGAAAAAATATCTTAATCCGGAATTGGGGGAGATGGGAATTCGTGTGGTCAATATGAAGGAAACTGATTTCCGGGCATTTTGCCTGAATTTCATATTTACAGTAAATACTTTCCTTCCTTTCTGATCCAATATCTGAATGAAAGAGACTTAAGCATGAAGTTCATTTTGATTTCGCCTAAAAACAGAACAGTCTACAATTTTCGCGGGGATCTGCTTAAAGACATCATTGCCAGGGGATATGAAGTGATCGTGACCGGTCCGGATCGCATAGATGTGGATAAGATTGAAGCGTTGGGAGCCCGGTTTGTAGAAATTCCCATGCAGAAAAACGGGACCGATCCAATAAAGGATATAAAATATCTACAGGGCCTGGTAAGTCTGTTCAGGAAAGAAAAACCGGATGCGGTTCTGGGATATACTGTCAAGCCTGTTGTCTACGGCATGACAGCTGCAGGTATTGCCGGAGTGAAGAATAAAACGGCCATGATTACCGGCATAGGATACGCATTTACAGCGGAGACTGCGAAGGCTAAGATCATTAAGGCTATCACATCTGCTATGTACAGGGTGTCGCTGACAATAGCGGATACAGTTATATTCCAGAATCCGGACAACAGGAATCTGTTCCTTGAGGAGAAACTGGTCAACAGGAGAAAGTGCAGACTGGTGCATGGGTCAGGGGTGAATCTTGATTACTATACCGTGGCACCCTATCCGGAACAGATCACCTTCTTTATGCTTTCAAGAGTCATGTACAGTAAGGGGATCCGGGAATATCTGGCAGCGGCGGAAAAGGTCAAGGCGGTATATCCTGAGGCCCGCTTCCTGCTGCTGGGCGCGGTCGAGAACATCCAGGATTCCATGCGGCAAAGCCAGATCGATGACTATGTGGACAGAGGGATCATTGAGCACTTTGGGGAGACAGAGGATGTCAGACCCTACTACGCGATGTCTTCAGTATATGTATTGCCCTCCTACGCAGAAGGTACGCCAAGAACAGTTCTGGAAGCCATGTGCATGGGAAGGCCCGTTATAACGACAGACGCGCCCGGATGCCGGGAAACGGTCCTTAATGGGAAGACAGGCTATCTGGTGCCGGTGAAAGACAGTGATATTCTTGCTGACAGGATGATCCGGTTCATAGAAAACCCTGATTTAATCGGAAAGATGGGTAAAAAGAGCCGGAAGTATGCTGAGAAGAAATTCGATGTTCATAAAGTGAATGAAAAAATGATTGAGCATATGCGCCTGTAACGGTTGCCGTATTCTGCGGGGAGTCTCTATGTTTGCGAATTTATATCAGAAACTGATAAACAGAGAAGAAAAACTGTCATTGATCGGACTTGGTTATGTCGGAATGCCGATCGCAGTAGCGTTCGCAAAAAAGCTGGATGTGATCGGTTTTGATCTGAATGAAAAGAAAATACAGATCTATAAGAATGGGACCGATCCGACCAGGGAGGTCGGCGATGATGTCATTCAGAATACATCTGTTGCTTTTACAGCGCAGGAGAGCAGGCTGCGGGAAGCGAAGTTCCATATAGTTGCGGTTCCGACACCTGTGAATGAAGACCATACCCCGGATCTGAAGCCGCTTGAAGGGGCCTGCAGGATCCTGGGCAGGAATCTGGTCAGGGGCTCTATCGTTGTCTTTGAATCTACGGTGTATCCCGGTGTCACAGAGGAAATATGTGTTCCGATCCTGGAGGAGGAATCCGGGATGCGGTGCGGAAGAGACTTTAAAGTGGGCTATTCACCTGAAAGAATCAATCCGGGCGATCGGCTGCACCGACTGGAAACAATTACAAAAATTGTTTCCGGCATGGATGAGGAGACACTGGATACGGTTGCAAAAGTGTATGAGCTTGTGGTGGAAGCCGGTATTTTTAAAGCGGAAAGCATAAAGGTCGCGGAAGCGGCCAAGGTGATAGAAAACAGCCAGAGGGATATTAATATAGCCTTTATGAACGAGCTGTCGGTCATATTCCATAAGATGGGAATCGATACCAAGGCAGTTCTGGAGGCAGCAGGTACCAAATGGAATTTCCTGAAATTCTATCCGGGCCTTGTAGGAGGACATTGTATCGGAGTAGATCCTTACTATCTGACCTATAAGGCAGAGATGCTGGGCTATCACAGCAGAATCATACTGGCCGGCCGCAGGATCAATGATGATATGGGCCGGTATGTTGCCGAGAATGTGGTCAAAAGCCTGGTCAGGGCAGATAAGGCGGTCAGGAATGCCAGAGTGGCCATCCTGGGATTTACCTTTAAGGAGAACTGCCCGGATACCAGGAATACGAAGGTGATCGATATCGTCAGTGAACTGCAAGAGTATGGGATCGACCCGGTGATCGCTGACCCGAGGGCAGACAGGGATGAAACAGAGAGATTATACGGGATAACATTCACGGATACGGAGAAGATCCGGGACATGGACTGCCTTGTTCTTGCTGTAGCCCATGATGCGTTCAAAGCATTCAGCAGGAACAGCATTGACCGATTCTACAGGGACGGAAAGAAGATCCTGCTGGATTTAAAAGGAATACTGGACAGAAAAGAATTTGAAGATGCCGGATATTTATATTGGAGGCTGTGATCCGTATGGGATATAAAGATTTGAAGTTTCCGGAAGGTTCTCTGTTCCTGGTAACAGGAGGTGCTGGATTCATCGGTTCCAATCTGTGTGAAGCTGTATTGAATCTGGGATATAAGGTCAGATGCCTGGATGATCTGTCGACCGGGAAGAAAGAAAATGTCGATTTGTTCCTGGATCACCCCGATTATGAATTCATAAAGGGTGATATAAAGGATTTAGATACCTGCCTGAAGGCCTGCGAAGGCGTTACCTATGTCATGAATGAAGCAGCCTGGGGAAGTGTCCCCAGGAGCATTGAGATGCCCCTGTACTATTGCGCCAATAATATTCAGGGGACCTTGAATATGCTGGAAGCAGCCAGACAAAATGGTGTAAAGAAATTTGTCTATGCCTCCAGCTCTTCTGTATACGGAGATGAACCCAATCTCCCCAAAAAGGAGGGAAGAGAGGGAAATCTCCTGTCACCTTATGCCCTGACCAAGCGCTGCGATGAAGAATGGGCAAAACAGTATACGAAACATTACGGATTAGATACGTATGGACTTCGTTATTTTAATGTGTTCGGCAGAAGGCAGGATCCGGACGGGGCGTATGCTGCAGTCATACCGAAATTCATCAAGCAGCTGCTGAACGGTGAAAGGCCGGTGATCAATGGAGATGGTCGGCAGAGCCGGGATTTTACTTATATTGAGAATGTGATCGAAGCCAATTTGAAGGCCTGCCTGGCCCCTTCAGAGTATGCGGGGGAAGCCTTTAATATTGCTTATGGCGGACGGGAATATCTGATAGATATGTATTATGGATTGATCAGAGCTTTAAATGTTGAGATGGAGCCTGTCTTTGGACCTGAACGTCCCGGAGACATCAGGCACAGCAACGCAGATATCTCCAGGGCGAAAGCAGAGTTGGGATATGATCCGGAATGGAGTTTCCAAAGAGGTATTAATGAGGCTATAGAATGGTATAAAACAAATCTTTAATTTTTGTTATATGGTCAGTACCCTTTATAAGCAGAGGGATTAAGTAGGAATATGGATTTAAGAAAAATAATTAAGAACAGAAAAACAAGAGATAAGATGATGTATGGATTGTCTTTTCTCCCGGATTCTATTTATGTTTCATTATTCTATCTGGCAACAATGGGAGAATTACCTAATTTATTATGTCCCAAAGGATTTAATGAAAAACTGCAGTGGCTAAAGCTGCATAATAGAAAAAAGGAATATAAAGATCTTGTTGATAAGCTAAAAGTCAGAAAATACATAAAGGATAAACTTGGAAAAGAATATTTGTTCCCGCTTTTAGGGTATTGGAAGACTTTTGATGATATTGAATTTGAAAAACTACCTGATGAATTTGTGCTGAAATGTAACCATGATTCAGGAAGTGTGAAAATTATTTATGACAAATCATCTCTTTCAGAAAAAGATATGGGAGAATTAAAAGCGTTTTTTGACAACAGGATGTCTCATGATTTTTTCTATGCAGGAAGAGAATACCCATATAAAGGAATCAAAAGATATATTTTTGCCGAAAGACTTATGAAAAGCAAAGATCAAAATGAGGGGGGGATTAATGATTACAAGTTCTTTTGTTTCGATGGTATTCCTAAAATAATGTTATGTGTCACAGGGCGCCAGACAGATAAACATGAAGATTATTTTGACATGGATTATAATAGGCTTCATATTCAAAATGGATGTACTGAATCAAAAGCCCCCCCGGAAAAGCCTTCCTGTTTTGATAAGATGAGAGAATTAGCAGCCGAATTATCCGCAGGAATAAAACATGTACGAGTTGATTTTTATGAAATTGATGGACATATATATTTTGGTGAATATACTTTTTTCTCGGGCGGAGGATTTGAAAGATTTTATCCGGATTTCTGGGAAAAAAAGCTGGGAGATTGGATTGATTTAGAAAAGGTTAGTCACGATAACCAATATAAATAGACTTTGGCTATGATGATACATACCAATGCAAAGAATAAAAGTAATTCTATTTAAGCATTACAAATAAAAGGAAGTAATAGATGGTATCAATCATTGTTTTAATTATTGAGTTATCCTTTTTGAGCATCAGAAAAGCGTTGGGATTTGATCAAATATATAGAACCATAGCTACTGTTTTCATACTGATATTTACGATCGCATTTATTTATGATACAGAGCATATTAAAAAGCTCAGTTATCTCAGAACACCTATACGTATAGGATATTATTTGCGCTTATTTTTGCTTTTTTTTGATTTGTATGGACAATGGATTTTTGTACTGCCAAATAGTGGGGCAGACGCTGATGTTTTCTATGGTTGGGCTGAAAATTATATGAAAAAGGGTGGATGGACCAGAACAGTATTTCCTAAGGTTATAGGATTTATTATGCGGTATGTGGGACAATCCCGACTGTATATGCAATTTTTGGTCATGCTTTGCTCGATGGTTTCAATATGCATATTTGCAATTATTTTATATGATTTAGATATTGCAAATAATGTTAAATATCGAGCAGTGGCAATCGTCTGTATGCTTCCCAACTTCGCGATTCTATCATCGATTTTTTTGAGAGAATCTATAGTAACAATGCTTTTGACATTATCAATTGTATCATTTATTTTGTGGCTTCAAGGAGCACCCTTTTATTGCTTCTTTTTTGCTATTGCATTTGATTTGATGGCAGCAATATTCCACAGCGGCACGGCAGGACTGATATTAGGATATATGGTTGTACTTTTGCTGTATGATCGGAGGTGGAAGCGATTTCATGCAAATTTTGTAAATATTTTCCCGGTCGCTTTAATGTGCCTGTTTTTGACATTTATGTATTTTAATTATGCGGAAGCGTTTCTTGGGAAAATGTTGGGCCTTGAAACACTGTCTGACGTCGCAAATACAACAGATGTCGGAGGATCAAGTTATGCAGCTTATGTTGGTAATAGCAGCTCGATTGGCAGTATGATTATTTATACGATTCCCAGAATCGTTTATTTTTTGTTCTCGCCCTTCCCCTGGCAATGGAGAGGGATCCAGGATATAATAGCATTTCTTTTCAGTTCCATGTTTTATATTTGGGCTACTAAAGATGCAATAGCTTATATTAGATATAACTATAAGAATAGGACCATGGTTATCGCTTTATTAATTGTGTTAAGTTGTGTTGTGTTTGTTTTCGCTTGGGGGGTTTCAAATACAGGAACAGCAACTCGGCACAGAGAAAAATTAGTTATTATTTTTGGAATACTATGGGCACTAAGCCATGACGGCAGCAGAGACAGAGTGATTAGACTTGGAAATCTGATTTTGCTGTAAATCTTAAATGTGTGAAGGAATGGCATAAAAATGGGATGCAAACCACTAATTAGTATAGTAATACCTGTTTATAATATAGAAGGCTATATTAAGTCATGTATTATCAGTATTTGTGAACAAACATATACTAATTTAGAGATAATTGTTATTGATGATGGCTCTACTGATAGGAGCGGTAAAATATGTGATGATTTAGCTATGGCTGACAGGCGAATCAAGGTATATCATTATAAAAACGGTGGATTATCAATGGCTCGCAACAGAGGGATTGATATGGCAACAGGTGAAGCTGTTCTTTTTGTAGACGGAGATGATGTTTTATCAAATGTAGCAATTGAGGTTCTTGTTAATGAATACCTGAAGCATAAAGAAGTCGCATATGTTTCTTTTGGATTTCAAAGGATTATAGGAGGAGAGAAGTTAGATGTCCTGGCATCGAATGATTTTAGAACATATTCAATGCCGACACTACTAAGAGATTTATTATCAGGGAAATACGCAAATATAAGTGTCTGTGGAAAGTTGTTCCCTTTATCAAATATTAGTAATATTAGATTTTCGGTTGGACATATAGCCTATGAAGATAAATACTTTTTGGTATCCTATTTGATTAAAAATAATAAATATAATGTATATGAAACAGAAACTCCCCATTATGGATATACAATCAGAGAACAATCAATAACGACATCAAAATTTAATGAATCTTCAACCGATGCAATTTATCACTCAGAAAAAATCATAAAAAAAGTAAAAACATATTATCCTGAATATTTAGAGGAAGCAGAATTTTTTGATGTAGTCGCACATCTTATGGTGTTAAAAAATATCATCCGTTCCAAAGCTTATTGTGAGCATAAAGAATTATTTAGAAAAATCAAGGAAAGCTTGTTAAATAAATACAGATACAGAAGCAGGCGGTTTTTTAAAAGATATTTCTTTGAGTATGAAGCTTTAAAAATGAATGATGGGGTTTATATTATATGTGTGAAGTTATTTGATTTGTATAAAGCAATATGCAAAAAAAGTGCAGGTACATAAGTATTGTGTTGAAAAAGAAAACCATTATTTTAGTAGTGTATAATGAATTTCAGTTTTACATAATCAAATAAAGTATATTACATACAGGTGTAACTAATTTCGGCTTTTTATATTGAGGTATTAAATGTCTTTACTGAATAAAATAGGCATTTTGATGTTCATAGTTGTCTCCGTTCTGTTTTTTGTGTTTGCGCGTCAACGAAATCAGGGGATAGATAGCAGCGGGCCTAAGATGTCCATAGAGCAGGAGATACTGGAAGTCAGCGTAAATGATTCTGAGGAAAAACTTCTGGAAGGGATTACTGCCTGGGATAAGAAAGACGGAGATGTGACAGATTCAGTTGTCCTGGAGAGTCTGTCTGCCTTTATCAGCGGCAGTACCAGACTGGCGACCTATGCCG
>CAMOGQ010000096.1 GCA_946614165.1 uncultured Lachnospiraceae bacterium | reverse complement strand
GGTCCCCGTCCTTCAGATAGAGATAGAGCCAGGGGCCGGAATCTCCGTCCACCGGGTCTTCCTCTCTGGAAGAAGCGCTTCCCCTCTCCAGAAAGTCCAGAAACTTCTTCCACTCTTCTTCCGTCAGCTCGAAGGAACCCTTACGGGTGGTATCCTTCTCCGTGGCAGGCCCGTAATCGTCTTCCACCTGCCTGGTCTCATGAAAGAACATGTGCTTTCCGTCCTCCTCATAGACCCGGTATCTCTGGTAGAAGGCGTTATAGTTGATGTTTTCCGCGGTATAGTAGAAATCCGTGAAGTTTTCCTCCTTCGGGCCGGTCTGATCCTCATTGGCGGCGGGAACTGCAGGGTCTGTGCCCTGACCGGTCTTTCCGCAGGAAATGAGGATTATCCCCAGCAGGATGCAGAGGAGCGGCATCATTGTCTTTTTCATTTGAGACCTCCTTCCCGGACCGGCGTCAGTTTTCCCTGCCTTTTCCTGGCATCTCTCTCCTGCGCCTTTCTTTCAGTTCTTTTCTCTGTCTCCGGTTCATTTCCCTCTCGATCCGGTTCAGGGTATGGAAAAAGCGGTGGGTGGCCACGGCGGGGCCGAAAAGAAAAAGGCCCAGGGTATTCCAGCCAAGCATGTGGCAAAAGGACGTATAGGGGCCGGGAAGCCCCAGGCTTACGGCCTTCTCCTTAAGTTCCTCGGAGATCCTGGCCATCCAGACCAGGGTATAGAGAAAGAGATCCGGAATCCCCAGGAGATAGGCCTTCCAGTAGGGCATTACCTTATGGCCCAGGATCTCTTCCAGCTCCTCCTGCAGGCCGCCCAGGGGCATGTAGAGAAGGAAAAAGATCCCAGCTGTGCAAAAGTCGATCAGGCCCAGAAGAAAGCCGGGCCTCCTTGTATGTCTGAAGCGCATGTCCTTTACCGTTCCTTCAAAATAAAACGAATCCATCAGGCTCCCTGTCACATCCAAGTATAGCAGATATGGGCATGCTTTCGGAGAGGCTGGGGTATATTCCATGAAAAACAGCAAAATCACATACATCGGGAGGTTTCCCTGCAGGATGCAGGGGAAGGGCCCCTTTCCTTCATGCAAATCCATGAAAAGAGAAACAGAGAAGACCGGAAAAGAAAGGAAAAGAAAAGGGAAAGAAACCTGTCCCGTCCCTTTCCTCCTTTATGGAAAAGGCCGGTTCATTACGATATAATGAATTAACATATTTACCTTTTCGCTTACAAAAGTCTGCTTAAAGAGAGCGAGGTCGATCCGTTTTGAAAAGAATTGTGCTGTTTTTTCTGTCAGTCATCCTTACTCTGACTATTTTTTCCTTTCCCGCTTCGGCGGATGACCATGTGGTCCTGACCATCGCCGATACCACAGAAAGGAGCGGCAACCGATATGACGAAAATCTGGGCATGTGGCAGTATCTGGCTGAAAAACTGGGGGTGGAGATCCGCTATCTGTATCTGACGCCCCAGGAATACGCCGCAGCACTCTCCAGCGGCGATCTGCCGGACATTGTCGCCACCACCAACAACCTCTCCGCCATTCTGGAAAACGACGCGGCTCTGGACGCAGGTCCCTATCTGGAGGAGTATGCCCCGAATTTCCTCAAAGGAGAAATCGGACTGACCGTAGACGTATACCGTCAGCTGGCAGGGGAGGAGGGCGGATTCTATTTCTTTCCGGCCAGGATCGGATACAACGGAGTAGGATACGACAACACCACCAGCTCCCGGGGCTACGTGGTCCGCTGGGATTATTACAAGGAACTGGGATATCCTCCCATCAATAACGAAGACGATTACCTGAAGGTGCTCCTGCAGATGCATGAAAACCATCCCTTTACCGAGGACGGCCATCCCACCTACCTGTACGGCACAGACAATTTCAGCGCCTACGATACCGCCTTCCGGTCCGAACTCAACCTGGATTACTGGGTGGCCTACAAGTATCAGAACAACATCTTTACCAACCAGATCTACGACGGCTACACGGATACGGCCCATTCCATGTGGTGGGCCGCCATGGAATGGGAGAACAAAGTGTACCGGGCCGGAAAAGACAGCGGATCCTACGACATGGATCTCTTTACCCAGGACCTGAAGCAGTTCGAAGCCAAAGTGGCCAGGGGCCAGTATATGGGGCTCCACAGCGCCAAATCCAACCTCTACAACGCCAGAGTAAAAGAAGATCCGGACACCCTGGCCGGCTACGCTTCCGTCCCCACTGCCGCAACGAATTATTACACCAATGTTTATCAGCTTCTGGGCAACGGACCCGGATACATGTGGTTCATTTCCCAGAACAGTCCCCACTGGAAGGAGGCCCTGGCCCTCTTCAACTACATGGCCGATCCGGATTTCGTGCGGGAGCTGACCCTGGGAAAACGGGGAGAGACCTGGGACTACGATGAGAACGGCGTTCCCCGCATGAACGAATATGGTCAGGAGCAGCTCAACGCCTACAAGGCAGGCTCTCCCTCTCCCGACAACTATTATGTCCGCTGGGGCAGCTTTGACAGGATGCCCTCCAACTGGCCCATGCTCAGGGACAATACCACCCACCCCGACGGATATCTGGTGGATTTTGCCACCATCTCCCGGGATTACATGCGCTCCACCATGACAAACGGCATCGCCCTTGACATGTGTGACCATTACGGGGTGGAACTTCCCACAGACGCCCACTACAGGGCAGGAGGCATGGATTTCCGCAACGACTGCGGCGAAGCCATCTCCTCCGTCATTACCAGCCTGGACCGGGACCAGCTCCGCATCCTCTCGTCCGCGGAGAAGATCCTGAAGGACAGGACAGTGGATCTGATCCTTGCGGAAACGGACGAGGAAGCGGCTGCCATCCGGGAGGACACCATCCGGGAAATAAATGACCTGGGAGAGCCGGAGGTCTTCAGGGCCTATCAGGAAAAATGGGACGCCGCGGCAGCCGTGATCGTGCCCAGAGTCCTTCAGGCCCAGAAAGCAAACGGCATACAGCCCTATACCCCGGACCAGTACGCAGACCGCCTTACCGGGCAGACGGAGGAGGAAAAGCCATGAGAGAAAAGCTGAAATCGCTCCGGATCCGCATGCTGCTGCCGGTCTTCGGCATGACTCTTCTGATCGTCACCATGCTGACCGGCGTGTTTTCCCGTACCTATACCCGCATGACCCTGCATCAGGAGCAGGAGCTGAACGCAGCGGGCTTTGAGACCGTCTCCGGCTCGGTCACTCCCTTCATTACTACTGCCATCACCGAGACCAGGACCATTATGACAGACGAACGGATCAGATCCTATGTCCGGCTCCAGTACGACACTCCGGCAGACCTGATCCACGCCAGGATCGACTGTAAGGAATATCTTCAGGCGGAGATCACCCGCAGCGAAGGGATCTTCGGTCTTCTTTTCATGCGGCAGGACGGGAGCATCTTCGGGGCCCTTCCGGAGGGAAATTTCTTTCTTGACGACCCGGAGGACAATCCCCTTCCCCAGGACATCAGAAAGCAGATCATGGATGCGCCAAGAGGGCAGACCGTCTGGGCCGGCCCCATTTCCGGGGCGGTCCTCTACGGATTCGAAACGCCGGATACCCCGCAGCACCTGATGGCCGCCGCATGGAAATCCGTGGACGTAAGCTACGGGGACTGCTATGCTCTCATGCTGATCGACGTTTCCGTCTTTGAGCAGCAGTTCGCCGCCCTGAAGGACCAGGGCAGCGTCTGGCATATCTTTGCCGAAGACGGAAGTGAAATCTATCATACCGGCGGAGAGGTCTGCACGGATCCGGAAAAGCTGATCGGGCAGAGCAACAGCGGCCAGATCTTCCGCAATGAAAAGGGCCTTCCCGTATGTACCTTCTCCATGACCATGTCCTCTCCCGCCTGGACCCTGGTCAGGGAGGTCTCCATGGAGAGCTTTGAGGAAGTCATCCGGGGCGTCCGCAGATCCGTATGGGCCGTTGCGGGCCTGGTCTTTCTTCTGGGCCTTGCCATCTATCACTTCTGGCTGGGACAGTTCATGGGCCAGTTCAACGTCCTTTTGGGCGGCATCGTCCGCATGGGCAGGGGCGAACTGCAGCCCTCTGCCTCCGCCCCCTTCTCCATCGGTGAATTCGAGACCATGAAAAGGGAGATCGACCGGACCAGCCTGGCCCTCAACAATCAGATGGATACTATCCGCCGCATGGAACGGGAGCAGATGGAGCAGGAAAACCTGATCCGGGAACAGGAACGGATCGTTAAGGAACTGACCACGGCCAGGCAGATCCAGCGCAGCGTCCTGCCCCATATCTTCCCTCCCTTCCCGGACCGGGCGGAGATCGACCTCTTCGCCTCCATGGACCCTGCCAGGGACGTGGGCGGAGACTTCTACGACTTCTACTTCGTGGACGAAGACCACCTGTGCCTGGTCATAGCGGACGTAAGCGGAAAGGGTATTCCGGCCGCCCTCTTTATGATGCTTTCCAAGCGGATCCTGGAGGATTTCGCCAGGCAGGAGCGCAGCGCGGCCGCCATCCTGGAAAAGACCAACGAACTGCTCTGCGACAGCAACCAGGCGGAAATGTTCGTGACCGTCTGGCTGGGCATCCTGGAGATCTCCACCGGCCTTCTGACCTGTGCCAACGCGGGCCACGAGTACCCGGTCATCAAAAAAAACGGCGGGTCCTTCGAACTCTTTAAGGACAGGCACGGTTTCGTCATAGGCGGCATGGAGGGTGTCCGCTACAGAGAATATACCCTGCAGTTGGAGCCCGGTGACAGGCTCTTTGTCTATACGGACGGCGTCCCGGAAGCGGCGGATGCCTCTGATGAGATGTTCGGCACGGACCGTATGATAAAGGCCCTCAACAGCTGCGGCGGGAAAAGCCCCGAAGAGATCCTGGGGGCGGTACGGTCCGCCGTGGACGCTTTCGCAGGCGACGCCGAGCAGTTCGACGACCTGACCATGATGTGCCTGGAATACAGGGGACCTGAGGAAACAGGGGAGGAACAGGCTTAAGTCACCTGGCCCGTATTTTAATTTTCCATGTGCCGATTTTTAATCTGTTTTTAATCCTTCTTAAAGGATTCATTCATCCTGCGGCGGTATCCTTTACTTACATTCAGGGGAACAAAGAACTCCCCGGAACAGAAAGATAAGGAATATCAAAATATTAAAAAGACCGCAGGAGGCAGAAAAATGGAAATGTTCGAAAAAGTTCAGATGCTGAAAAAAGAAACAGGCGTAACCTATGAGGAAGCCAGAAAGGTGCTGGAAGAGGCAGGAGGAGATATGACGGAGGCCATGATCCTTTTAGAGCGCCGGGGCCATAAAAGCAGGGCCGGCAGAGACGGTCAGGCGCAGCCCGCCAGGAACTTCGGCAGGAGCCTTGGCAGAATGATCAAAGCCCTGATCCGCTTCATCAAAAGGACCTCCTTTAACGTGACCAGAGAAGACAGACTGATCTTCACCATGCCCACCTTCGTATTTGCTCTTCTCCTTTTCTTCTTCTGGGAGCCCATCCTTCCCGCCATGCTCATCTCCCTCTTCTTCGGGATCCGCTTCTACTTTACCGGAGCAGAAGCCACGGAAAAGCCCAACATGGTCCTTAAGAAGGCCGGCGATCTGGCCAGGGACGTAAAGGAAGAATTTTCCGGCCGGGGGGAAGAGCCCGCTGAAGAAAAGAGTGAAGATACGGCCGGCCAGGTGCACATGACTTTCTGATCCGGCTGGAGCGGCAGACGGTCCAAATAAGTCTCTATACTAGTAAGGGGCAGATCCTGCACATAAATGCAGGACCTGCCCCTTACTTTTCATTCTGATTTATTTTTTCCTGCTTACTTTTTGCCTGCTTCAGCCCCAGAGACCGTTCACAGCGATGCTGCCGTCCTCATTCATCCACAGCGAATATGCGTGGTCCGTAAAGAGATCGTCCAGGCCCACCAGGATGTCGATGCCGCCGTCTTCAAAGCTAAGGAGCTCCAGGCTGAGCCTCTTTATCAGTTCTTCCCTGGTGATGGTCCCTGTTTCGTCGTCCCATGTCTCTACCATTCCGTCTTGATCCGACAGATCGTCCGCGACTGCCTGAAAGATCTGCCTTTCAAGGGACTCCCTGTCAGCCTGGAATCTGAGAAAAGCCTCCGTGGCCCTGACAGCCCTATGACAGTTGTCCGGATCGCACTGAAGGTAAACAGACACACCGCTGCCTTCAGCCGCCGGATCCGGGCGGATATTTTCATTATAGGCCTTCATGGAGATTTTATCCCAGACGATATCAAAGTCCCCGAAGCCCTCCACGGTCCATACGGCCCTTTCCAGGGCTTCCTTTCCGGCCTTTTCCAGGGCTTCGTCTCTGACGCCGGATTCCAGAAGTCTGTCCAGGACTATGGCGGCGGGATTATTCTTATCTTTCAGTACCAGGGCCCTGTACGCAGTGCCGGCCTTGAACTTCAAGTTTCTGTTTTCCGCAAAATCCCTGTCGTTGAAGGGAACGGCCATGCATCTGCCCACCATCTTAGGCTTCCCTCCGGGCGTATCGATGACGGCAGAATAGTCCACATATGCATAGCCGATGGCCATGCCGCCCGCTCTTTTTACCTTCCTGACATCTGCGTCATGGGCGCAGCAGATCAGGACCTCCCGGGGCTCCTCTTCAAAGCGGTCCCTGAAGCGGGTCAGGACCTTCCGATAGATCTGTTCGTCAGAGGCCACGTCTGCTTCCTTCTCCAGGACCTCCTCCAGCAGGAAGTTGTTTCCGCCCTCCCTGCATCGTCTGACTCTCAGGCGGTAACATACGCCTCTTTCAAAGCGGGGGCTGTAGGGATATCCGATGAGCTTCCTTCTGCAGAGCCAGTAGACATTTCCGTCTGTCCCGAAAGGGTGGGTTTCATCCGCCTCCCAGGGCTGGCCAAACCGGATATGGACCAGGTCCTCCTTTCCGAAGGAGGAGAACTTCGAGCATCCCTTCTCCCAGGCCCAGGTCACCTTGATTGTAATGTCTTCACTGATCCCTTCGAACTGGGCCAGGAACTCTTCTTTAGTCTGCCTGCTGTCTGTTCTGAAACTCTCCTTCTCTGCCATCTGCCCTGTTCCTCTCTTATGCCTTTCCCCTGACCATTGCGCAGCCCTCAAATGCCCTGTCACCTATGTACTTTACGCTGCCGGGAATGTGAAGAATCCTGAGAGAAGTGCAGTCCAGGAAGGCCTCATCCCCGATCCATTCAAGACCTCCCGGCAGGGTCAGGCGCCGAAGGCTCCCGCAGCCGCTGAAAGCTCCGCCCCGGATCTCTCTGACGCCCATGGGAATGGAAATATCTTTAAGCCTCCCGCAGGAGAAAAATGTTCTTCTTTCAATGACCTTAAGGCCGGCGGGAAGGACCGCCCCTCTTAAGGCTGTGCATTCCCTGAAAGCCTCTCTTCCGATTTCTTCCACCGAATCCGGGATCAGGATGCTTTCCAGGCTATCACATCCCGCAAAGGCCTCTTCTCCGATCTCCCTGACTCCCTCCGGGACCCTCACGTCTCCTCCCAGCCCGAAATATCCGTAAAGGACGCCTGCAAAGATCACAAAGCCTTCAGGACCCGCAAGGCCCGGGCATCCGAAAAAGGCGTTCTTTCCCGCGTCTTTGCAGCCTGCCGGAAGATCAAGATCCCTCAGGGATGTACATGCCCCGAAGGCATAGTCCCCGATCCTTGTCAGGTTCTCCGGCAGTGACACCTTCTCTAGATTAGTGCAGCCCTGAAAGGTCCACTCTTCAATGCAGGTGACTCCCTCCGGGATCCGCACGCTCTTAAGGCTCCTGCAGCCCTGAAAGGCTGCAGGGCCTATTACAGCAGTGCTCTCCGGTATTTCAATGTCCGTCAGATTTTCGCAGCCCTGAAAGGCGCTCCTTCCTATAGCCGTCAGTCCTTTCGAAAGAGTCACACCGGTCAGGGATCCGCATGCGTAAAAGGCATTGTCTCCGATTTCCGATACGCTCTCAGGAATGCTGACCTTCGAAAGGCCGGAGCAGCCACTGAAGAAAGACTCTCCGATCCGGGCTGCCCTGCCCCTGATCTCCGCTTCCTTAAGGGCCCTGCATCCCTGAAAGACCTTATCTCCCAGATCCCTTACGCTTTCCGGGATCCTTATGGTTTCTAGGTCTTTGCAGTCCCTGAAGGCCCCGCTTCCGATGCAGGCAAGGCCTTCCGGCAGGAAGACCTCCCGGACAGCGGGAGGCCCCC
Organism: uncultured Lachnospiraceae bacterium; assembly: GCA_946614165.1. GTDB lineage: Bacteria > Bacillota > Clostridia > Lachnospirales > Lachnospiraceae > CAG-791. The sequence continues at coordinate 4,973 of CAMOGQ010000096.1, read as the reverse complement.
AGAAGGCATTCTCCCCTATTTTCCAGACGCTATGTGGGATATGTACATAAGGGCTTTCTCCCGCATAGTCAAAGAGGATCCCCCCTATAATGACAAATCCGTCCGGATCCGCCAGCAGGGGGCAGGCAGTGAAGGCGCTCTCTCCTATGCTTTCCGGGACCCGGTCCATGGAAAGGCTCTCCAGCTTTCCGCACCCGGCGAAAGCATGCGCTCCGATCCTTTTTACCTTCCCGGGGATCCTGACAGAGGCAAGGTCCCTGCAGAACTGGAAGGCCCTGTCTCCGATCTCTTCCAGGTCCTCCGGAAGCCTCACGCCGGCCAGTCTCCTGCAGTCATAAAAGGCCATCTCTCCGATCTTTCTTACGCTGTCCGGAAGGGAGACGGTCTTAATGCGGCCGCAGCCTCTGAAGGCACCGGGGCCTATGATCTCTGTTCCCTCCGGGACGCTCACATGCTGACCGGAGCCGCTGTATTTTTTCAGTATGCCGTTTTCGATCACAAAATCTTCTGCTTTTTCCATGATTTTCTTTCCTTCAGGTGCCGGGTCCCTGGTCATTCTCATTCCACACTACCATAGTCCCTTCCTTTTTGCCACAGGCCCGGGGTTTCCGGATCAGTCAGGTCTGCGGAAAGTCCGCAGGCAGAGGCAGGATCCGTATTCTTACGGCATAAAGGATTGAAATCCCGGATACGTGCGGCTAAGATAGACAGGGAAAGGTCCCTTCCGGACAGGATGGCGGCGTTTTCTTTGAACATTCCCGACAAAACGAACCTGAGGAGGAAAGATATATGAGCCTGTTCACTCTGAAAAACGGAGAAAAGCTATACTACGAAGACATGGGACAGGGGACGGAGACCCTGATCATGATGCACGGCTGGACCAGTTCCAGTGAAATCTATTTAAAGCCCGCAGAGACCCTGCAGAAAAAGGCCAGATGCATCATTTACGACCACCGGGGACACGGAGGGAGCAAAGAGGCGAATAGCGGCTCTCCCACCATGGAGACCCTGGCGCAGGATCTGCACGAGCTGATCGAGGGCCTCTCCCTTTCGAACATTACCCTGCTGGGCTGGTCCATGGGGGCCGGCGTCGTCTTTAACTATGTAAGGCTCTACGGCTGCGAGCACTTAAAGCAGATCATCCTCTGCGACATGACGCCCAGGCAGTTAAACGACAGCGAGTGGAAGCTGGGCCTCTACCAGGGCTCCTACACCAGGCAGGACATGGAGCGGGATGCGGGGAAGGATTTCTTCTCCCTCTATAGGGAATTTGCCCTGGGAGCCATTCCCAGGCTGAAAAAGATTCCCGGCTTTCTCCTGAAAAGGCCTCTGAAAAAGAGGCTCTCCGCCTGCGACGAGAAGGTCCTTAAAAGCCTTGCAGCCTCCATGAAGACCCAGGACAACCGCTCCGTGGTGGAAGAGATCACAGTGCCTGTCACCTATTTCTTTGCGGATCCGGGCTCCCTCTTCTCCCCTGCCCTCGCTGACTGGTACGCATCCCATGTGAAATCCCCCTTCAGGGCTGTCCGCTTTCCCGAAAGCACCCACATGCTGGTCAGCGATCATCCCGAAAAGTTCGCCGAAGAAGTGGCAAAGGTCCTTGGCGCGTAAAAGGGCCTGTTTCTTTTTCTTAAAGCCTCCCCTCCCTTTATGCGGATCTGCGAAAGCTTCCGCAAAAAGGCCGGGGAGGCTTTTTAAACCAGCAGATACTATATTCTCTCCTTCCCGGGTGCTACCATATCTTCTGAGCCGGGATATGAGCCCGGCGCCGGTGACAGGGATTTCTCCAGGAAGCCCCTGCCAGAGAATCGGCCTGAAAGGAGGGACTTATATGGCTGAGGAAAAAGATAAAAAGATGACAGCGCCGGGCCAGGTCTGCGTATCCTGCCTGGGGCCCATCGGAGGAGCAAGACGGGGCGTAAGATATGCCTCCGGCATCCTGGTCTGTGAGTCCTGCCTGAAACAGGGCCTGCAGGTCCTGGGGCTCTTAAAACAGAGGGAGGACCTCCGGGAGGTCATCGGCCTGGAAGAGAGAGAAGATCTGGAGACCGGACTGAAAAGGCCCAGGGAGATCACTGCATTCCTGGACCAGTATGTGATCGGCCAGGAAAAGGCCAAAAGGACACTGGCCGTTGCCGTTTACAACCACTATAAGAGAGTCTTTCAGTCTGCCGGAGAGGACGTCAGCATCGAAAAGAGCAACATCCTTCTGATCGGTCCCACCGGCTCCGGCAAGACCTGCCTGGCCAGGACCCTGGCAAAGCTTCTGGACGTGCCCTTCGCCATTTCGGACGCCACAGCCCTGACCCAGGCGGGATACGTGGGGGAGGACGTGGAGAACGTCCTGCTCAGACTGATCAACGCCGCAGGAGGGGACATCAGCCGGGCCGAAAAAGGCATCGTCTACATCGATGAGATCGACAAGATCGCCAGAAAGGGAGAAAACGTCTCCATTACAAGAGACGTTTCCGGAGAAGGGGTCCAGCAGGGCCTGCTTAAGATCCTGGAAGGCACCGTGGCCTCCGTCCCTCCCAAAGGAGGGCGAAAGCACCCCGGAGATGCCATGCTGGAGATCAACACCCGCAATATTCTCTTTATCTGCGGCGGCGCCTTTGACGGCATAGGAAAAATCATAGGCGGAGAAAAGAGCGGAAAGGCTCTGGGCTTCGGCGCCAGGGTGGGAGAAAGCCGGGAAGAAAGCCTGTCCGGCCTCCTTAAGAAAGTGACGCCCGGGGATCTGATCCGCTACGGCCTGACCCCGGAGTTTACGGGAAGGCTTCCCGTGACCGCAGTCCTGGAGGAACTGGACGAGGATGCCCTGGTCAGGATCCTGTCGGAGCCCAGAAACGCCCTGGTCAGACAGTACCAGGCCCTTATGGCCATGGACGGGGTGGAACTGTTCTTTGAAGAGGACGCCTTAAGAGAGATTGCCCGCACCGCCCTGGAAAAAAAGACCGGGGCCAGGGGCCTCCGGTCCATCATGGAGTCCGTCATGGAAGATGTCATGTTCACTCTTCCCGATGAAGAGGATGCGGAAAAGTGCGTGATCACAAAAGGGACCGTTCTGGGAGAGGAGCCTCCCCTGGTCCTGAAAAGACAGCTGCAGGAGGCGCAGGCCTCCTGAAGGCAGATCTGACCGAATAAAAATCGCGGCACCATAAAAGGGATCCGGAAGCCTGTTCAGACAGGCTCCGGGATCCCTTTTTTCAAATGCTTCCAGCCGGAAAGGCCTTTGGAAGCCCCTCATCCGGCAGGCAGTTTCCTTATGTTTCATTAATCAGCTTTTACTGTGCAGCGCCTTACCATGTCTTCGATCTCAGCATCGCCTTCGATACTGATCAGGTAGTGTACATCGTCATTCACTGAGGCCAGAAAGGCAGGTCTGCCATCGTAATATGTATAGTAGATGCCGCCGTCCGCTTCCTTATGGTCCGGATCTTCCATGGCCTCCGCCAGTTTGTCCTCGTAGACCTCCTGCTCCAGCACAAGCAGCATGGCTGCCGTTTCATCCAGGTTGTCGCCTTTGGCAATATAGGCGGCTGCCCTGGCAAATTCCACAGACCATCCGCCGGTCAGCTCTACAATCACTTCGGCAGCATTGTCTGAGTCCCGGTTCAAACAGGCAGAGGCTATATGTCTCACACTGTCAGAAGCCGTGCTTTCAGCCGGTTCGCTGCTTTCTTCCGGTACGCTGGTCTCTGCCGGCGCACTGGTCTCTGACGGCTTACCTGTGCCGCAGCCCCAGAGGGCAGCTGTCATACAGATCACAAGCATCATGCAAATCATCTTTTTCATTATAAATATCCTCCTGTCAGTCATCTCACAGGGTCAGAGGCCCCGGATCTCCTTATCCCCTGACTGACTTCGTTTTCCTGTGTCCCGGACGGGGATCTGATTTTCTCTGCCCTGCCGATACAAGTCTATCGCATCTGCCGCCGGTCAATAAACCCTCTTTTTCCAGGCTGTTTTTCGTCCGGATCCGGCTGGTCTGACAGGCCTCTCCATGCCGCAGAAGTCTTTTTCTGTCCATAACCTCTTCCGCCTCACGGGGGTAAAATAATGCTGACAGGAAAACAAAAGACACTTTCAGACTTCTGAAACGAAAGGCCGGGAAGGGGAAGAAAAGTTATGGTCAGAATTCTTTCAGACAGTACCTGCGATCTCAGTCCGGAACTGATCCGGCAGTACAATATCGGCATCATCCCTCTCTATGTACATCTGGGGGACAAGGAATACCGGGACGGGGTGGACATTAAGCCTGATGAGATCTTCAGATGGTCCGACGAAAACAGTCAGACCCCCAGGACCGCCGCCCCGGACATAGAGGAAATCAGTACATACCTGGACAGGGACGGAAAGGATGAATACGTGGTCTTCACCATCTCCTCCTCCATGTCGTCCAGCTTCAGCAACTGCCGGCTGACGGCCATGGAGCTGGGCATGGAGGACAGGGTCTTTGTCATTGACTCCGGAAACCTCTCCACAGGCATAGGGCTTCTGGCCATCAGAGCAGCCCTGATGGCCCGGGAGGGCATGAGCGGCTCTCAGATCGCCGCTGAAACAGAGAAGATCAAGGATAAAGTCAGGGCCAGCTTTGTGGTGGATACCCTGACCTACCTTCACCGGGGCGGGCGCTGCTCGGGCCTTTCCGCCTTCTTCGGCTCTGCTCTGCAGATCCATCCCAGGATTGTCGTAGAAGGCGGATCCATGCATCCGGAAAAGAAATACCGGGGCAAAAGCAGCCGCTGCATCATGAACTACGTAAAGGACATGGAGGAGGACCTGAAAAAGGCCTGTCCCGACAGAGTCTTCATCACCCATTCGGGATGTGACCGGGAGACGGTGGAGGCCGTAAGGACTTATCTGGAGGGCCTTGGCCGCTTCGACGAGATCCTGGAAACAAGGGCAGGCGCCGTCATCTCCTCCCACTGCGGCCCCGGAACTCTGGGAGTCCTCTTTATCGCGGGCTGAGC
>CAMOGQ010000095.1 GCA_946614165.1 uncultured Lachnospiraceae bacterium | reverse complement strand
ATGCGGTGCAGCTGCTCCTATGGACGTGGTATCCCGCGGATTATAATGAAAAGGAATGGCAGAGAGGGACAACTTCTCTGCCGTTTTTTATTCTGACAAAGAAATCTTTCTATGTCGCGGGACACTGCACCAGTCAAATAATCTTCCTGACGGAACATGATGTCTGCAGGAAGCGCCTACATTGATTTCGTTGGTTTATCTAAAATACATTCTGAGCCATTATTGATGTGACTACACAACATAACATAACATCATACGATACGGATGCCTTTGTTCTGAAAAATAATCCCAAATGAAACTAACGGCCAAATTGCGGATTCTGCTTGAACAGGGGTTGCGAGAGCTTGAGCGCTGCGACGTTACGTCGAAAAATGGTTCCATTGCTGGCTAGTTCTTCCTAGCTTACACAACATGTATCTGAGCTATTGCCGTTTGTAGGCTTTGTGCCTGCAGGCGGCATTTTTTTCGCTAATTAAGTAACTGCCCCATTAGCATTTACAACTTTAATATCATTTGCAAGTGCATCATCCAGAACTATATCAGGTTTGTATTTAGCCGCAAAAATAATATTTTTAATTGGTTCTTGCGCTCCTTGATTTGTAGGGAGCACTTTGTACTTTGTTCTCCCTGCAACCTGTCCTATTGGCTGAAGTGATAATCCGATATCTGAAAGGCCTTGATTTATTGCATCGATGCATTCTTATCCTCCTGAAGCTCTTTGTGGAAAACCTGACCGTTGACTGCTCCTTCATCACCCATCATACGATCTCCGGCGTCAACCTCTCCGGACCGGATTTTCTTTCCCGGAAAGACAAAATCGTGGCCGCACTGGAACATCAGATCAGTCACGGCGATCTGGACCGGATGGCAGCATTTCGCCGGAACAAAAGAACCCTGTAAACAGGAAATGGCGGAGTTGCTTGGCAATGGCGGCGTGATGATCACGATCGCAGGGAAATAAATCTTATTGGAATCTGGGAAGCAGGTTCCTGTGTTTCCGCCAGCCAGGCAGCGAATCGGCGAGCGGGCTGAGCAGCATCTTTCTGAAGATCAGATCCGCCTGCGGATCTCGCGGGGCGTGCAGCCGTAAATCTCCCTGAAAAGGCGGCTGAACAGCTTATAGTTGGTCAGGCCGTGACGCTCGCAAAGATTCATGATGCCCTCGTCGGTATGGACGAGATCGTCATAGAGGTGTGCAATCCGGACGCGGTTCAGATGCTGCAGAAAGGTGATGCCGACGCTTTTGTGGAAGAGGCGGCTGAAGTACTCGCGGCTGAGACCGAATTGAGAAGAAATGGTTTCGAGAGTGATGGCTTCCGCGTAGTGGGCCTCAATGTATGCCAGAATCTCCTGGATCTGCAGAAGGCTCGCTTCCCCTTCGGGGAGATCTTCTTTTACAAGAGGGATTGAAAAATGTCCTGCCAGAAGATACAGAAGTTCCAGTACGATAGATTCCGTTCGGAGGCGGTAGCCCTCCGGCTCGTTGATATAGAGGGGCACCAGCTCCTTAAAGAGTTCGCACATCCTGAGAAAGACCGGCAGCTGCCCGGGTGTCAGATCTTCCCGGCTGCAGATATACATCCGGGCCGGCAGCTGCGCTCCCGCATTCGTACGGAGCTTTTCCGCCAGAAACCCCCGGTCCACACTGATACGGATCTGCATAAAGCTTTCTTTGCAGTGAAATTCACAGACCCGGCGCGCGTCGATGACGACAAATTCACCCTGAATGAGTTTCATTTCGGTCCCGTCGAGAATGAGGCCGGCGTTCCCGTTCAGGAGGTAGATCATTTCCAGCCTCTGTGAGAACTGCGCGGCATGATAATTGCCCCTGTCCGTCAGGAATTCTACCGAGATCAGTTCATTCTGGGCGTGATATTGCTTGTGAATTCTGGTAAATGTGTCTGTCATGTCCTAAAACTCCCCAAAAAAAGGCTTTAAATGTAATGAATATGTCAATAATGACATAAAACCCGTCAATAAACAAGCTTATATGATGCTTTGAACTGCGTTATCCTTTTAGCTGTCACAGGGAGAGACGAAGATCCGATACAGGGGATTTGACTGAAGGGACCTGTGACAGAGAAAAATAAAAAGAACTATTGAAAAGAAGGTGTTTATTATGAAGAAGTTTATGGATTATATTAAAGAAAACGCTCTGTTTTTTGCCGGTGCCGTATCTTCGATGAGCGGATCCCCGTACGCGTTCTTCAAATATACTGTCCCCCTGATGGAAGAGACCCTGAAAGAGAGATAAAAAGGTCAGAATATATACTGCTTTTCTGCTGATATGGGGTAAAACAACTCCAAATGAGCAGAAGATTGATTCAAAAAAATACATAAGCATGACCGGGAGTGTTTATTGACGAGGGCTTTTTTTCCGTTGTATCCTTTCATTACGGACATCTGATTTGATCTTTACGGAACGGAGGGATCTTATGGAATTTAGAATACCTGTTGAGGTTCTGCCCGGAGATTATGACAAAATCATTTCCATTGGCTGGAGCGCGGGCGGCGCTATGTCCTCCCTGCTCGGCGTAACAGGAAACAACGAAAACTGAACTGGTACCCGCAGAGAGGACAAAGCCTTGACAGGCAGCACCTTTTTGCGGGTGCTTTTTTAATGCTTCAAAGGAGCAGGATTTCGGGCCGGAGCTCTTTTGTTTTGGGGGATCAGAATGAAGCATGATTATGAGAACCGCGAAGCGCCCAGGTGTTTGCAAAACTCTGTGCGGAGTGGAATTGTTTGAATGCTCATACAACTCCTGTGAAGCACAGACTTTTGCTATCGCCTGTTCGCGAAGCACACATTGAAAGGAGCAGGAAATGAGCAGGAAGTCGCTACTGTCCCCGCTGGACGGCAGGGTGATCCATTTACAGCCCTCTGGACGGAGAGATCGTCGCCATTCCGGAGAGCCTTCATGCATACGGCATCCGGTCTGACGCCGGGATCGAAATGATCGTCCATTTTGGACTTGAGATCGTGAATCTGAAGGGAGAAGGGTTTTCCCCTAAGGTGAAGGTGGGGGACAGAGTGAAAGCGGGACAGCTTCTCTGCACAGCAGATACGGACTTCCTGAAGTCGAAGGGCATCAACATTGTGACGCCGGTGCTTTCCGACCACTTCGGAGTTTTCGCGGAGATCGAATAAAAAAGAGAGGGGCTGTCGCAGTAAGACAAATCACCACTATATATGGCAGAAGTCATTTGCAAATATCTGTCATATATAGTGGTGACCTCGTCTGCTGCGACAGCCCCTTCTTTTACGAATATGGGGCGGTTCATGGCAGATGTCTTCCTGAATTTATACTGCTGCCCTCATGCGTGCTTTGCGCGTCGTACTCTCCACCTCTTCACTGCGCTCACCGGAGGCCAGTGTAAGCCTCATTTTGTGCAGGGTTGCGCGTCTTCTCTATGCAATGGGAAAATATAGTGAGGCTCGCGAGTTTGTAAAAAATGCACCAGTAAAGGTCGCTAAGGCTATCCGGGATAAAATTGAGAAAGCTCCTGAGAAGGATGCGATAACAGTCATCCCTGAAATGAAACCTGATGAAATAGAGGAAAATTCTGAACCAGTCGCCAAGGCCGTCTTCGAACGAAAAGGGTTTCAGTTTCAGTCGGAAAAGGTGCTGGAAGATGAGCTGACAATGCGGATGGAAGCAGGCATTGAGGTCTTCGGCCTGCCTCTGAAAATATACAAACGTCGGGGTGAATATGGAAGGCAAGTTGTCTTTCCCAAGGGCCGTCTCGACATACTTGCTGAAGATGCAGAGAAGAATCTCTATATCATTGAATTAAAGAAAGACAGTGGTTATGATGATGTCTATAAGCAGACCATAAGAGACTTTCCGGACTATAAAATATCATACGGTCTGCGGGGACAGCTGTGAAAACGCCGGCTGGATGATCGATTTGAGGACAGTGTCTTTTGAATATAAAGAGGAGGTGACAGAGCTGGAACATCTGCGCTGCGTGGTGGAAAGAATTACATATCAGAACGCCGAAAACGGCTACTCTGTCATCAAATGCCGGGCCAAAGGCTATCAGGACCTGGTGGCGGTGGTAGGCCACATGCCCGATGTCCATGTGGGAAGTGTTCTTTATCTGGGCGGCAGCTGGAAGATGGACGGTAAGTACGGCCGCCAGTTTGCCATGGAGACCTTTGAGGAGACTCTGCCGGCTACGGTCTACGGCATCGAAAAATACCTGGGCAGCGGGCTCATCAAAGGGGTGGGACCCAAGTTTGCCGGCAGGATCGTCAGGCAGTTCGGGGAAGATACCCTGAATGTGATCGAGGAGCATCCGGACAGGCTGCTGGAAGTGCCCGGCATCGGAAAGGTCCGGGTAGACAGGATCAAGGAAAGCTGGCAGGAGCAGAAGGAGATTAAGAACATCATGCTCTTTCTGCAGAGCCATGACGTTTCCACCGCCCACGCCACCAGGATCTATAAGACCTACGGGAACGACAGTATTCAGGTGGTGCAGGAGAATCCCTACCGCCTGGCGGACGATATCTGGGGCATCGGCTTTAAGACGGCGGATACCATCGCGGAAAAGATGGGCTTCGACCATGAAAAGTACGAGCGCCTCAGGAGCGGTCTTCTGTATACCCTCAATAAGCTCTCCGAAAGCGGCCACTGCTATGCCACCCGGGACATGCTCAGGAAGACAGGGGCGGAACTCCTTGCCGTGGAGGACAATCTCCTTTCCATTACCCTGGATGAGATGATCCGGACGGAGGATGTGGTCACCGACTCCATCCCCCTGCCGGAGGATGCGCCGCCCCTTTCTGAGCCTGAGACGGCCATTTATCTGCCGCCCTTCTATTTTTCGGAAGCGGGGACGGCAAGGCGGCTTACAGCGGTTTATAACAATAAAAAAGGGATCCGGGTAAATACGGAAGGTCTGGCAGAGAGGATCAGAAGAAGGACCGGCATGGAATACGACCAGGTCCAGATGCAGGCCATCCTCAGCGCCGCATCCAGCAAGATCCTGGTGCTGACGGGAGGACCGGGCACCGGCAAGACCACCACTACCCTGGGCATTATCACGGCCTTCCGGGAGGCGGGGGCAAAGATCCTTCTGGCGGCCCCCACGGGCCGGGCGGCAAAGCGCCTGTCCGAAGCGTCCGGAATGGAGGCAAAGACCATCCACCGCCTGCTGGAAGTAAAGCCGCCGGAGGGCTATCAGAAAAACGAGGGGAACCCTCTGGAAGGGGACGTGCTGATCCTGGACGAATGCTCCATGATCGACGTCATGCTCATGTACAATCTCCTGAAGGCCGTCCCGGATACCATGACCCTGATCCTGGTGGGAGACATCGACCAGCTGCCCAGCGTAGGGGCCGGAAACGTGCTTCGGGATATCATTGATTCGGGCTGCTTTCCCGTGGTGCGGCTGACCAGGATCTTCCGCCAGGCCCAGGAGAGCCGGATCATTATGAACGCCCACCGGATCAACAGCGGAAAGATGCCGGATATCAGCAACGGGAAGAAAAGCGACTTCTTTTTCATGGACATGGAAGCCCGGGCCCTGAAGAAGGGCCTGAATCCGGAGGAGGGCGGCGTGCTGGCCGGGGAGGCGGCAGAGGCCGTCACGGAACTGGTCTCCAGGCAGCTTCCTGCCTACTATAAGGTACCGTCCTCGGATATCCAGGTGCTGACCCCCATGCAGAGGGGCATAGCCGGAGCGGGGAATCTGAACCAGATCCTGCAGGAGAAGCTGAATCCCCGGGCTCCAGGACTTGGCCGGGGCGGCAGTATCTACCGGGAAGGCGACAGGGTCATGCAGATCCGGAACAATTATGACAAGGAGGTCTTCAACGGGGACATCGGCACCGTTGTGTCCGTGAATACGGAGGAGAGGGAGCTGACCGTATGCTTCGACGAGAGGAACGTGGTCTATGACGTGTCGGAGCTGGACGAGCTGGTCCTGGCCTATGCGGCCACCATTCATAAATCCCAGGGGTCCGAATATCCCATCGTAGTCATGCCTGTCCTTATGAATCACTTTGTCATGCTGCAGCGGAACCTGGTCTATACGGGCATAACCAGGGCAAAAAAGATCCTGGTCCTTCTGGGAACCTGGAAGGCTCTGGCCTATGCGGTCCGCAACGTGACGGTGTTGAAGAGAAATACCATGCTGAAGGAACGTCTTCAGAGGGAGAATCCGGGGAGCGTAGCTTTGCCGGATGCCGGAAACAGGGCTGCCGACCCTTTTTCCGGTCAGAAGAAGCCGCAGAAGATCCTCCGCTATCCGGAGCCGGCCCGGAAGACAGGGATGGCCGCGGAGGAAAAGACGCCCTACGGATCGGGCTCCCCTTCATCCGCAGCTCCCCCTTCCCCTCAGGAAAAAGGACAGGGAAGGATCTCCCATGCAGAGTGGCTGAAGACAGACCTTTTCACGCGCCTTGCAGGGTCAAAGTTCCGGAGCCGCTTTCAGCTGCAGGAGGCGGACTTTGCCTATATCCGTGAAAGAGGTATGGATACCATCCAGAGCCATGCGGCAGACTTTGTCCGTAAACGGCTTTCCGATGCGGAGCCGAAAAACGACGGCAGGCAGACGCCCATGAAGGGAGCGCCCGTGGGCCATCCGGTCTTTCTTGCCCAGCATGCCACCGGCACCTGCTGCAGAGACTGCCTGGAGAAGTGGCACGGAATTGCCAAAGGGCGGCCTCTTTCCGATAAAGAACAGAAGAGGATCGTCGATATCATCATGCAGTGGATCGGCAGACAGATGGAACAGCATGCGCAGCAGAAGCATTAACGGCACTTCGGGGCTGCGCTGCAGAGAAAAGGGCCGTGGGGAAGCAAAATCTGCTTCTGCACGGCCCTTTCGTTTTTCTGACAGTATGGTATGCAGGGCCTTTTTCTCTTCTTCGCCGTCAGATCAGAAAATCGGCGATCCGGATGGCAAAGTCTTCACCGATCTCCACCGGAACAGGGTCTCTGAATGCGTAGAGACGGCGGAATTCTCCGCCTGCGAAGGAGTGGGTAAGGACTACCCGGGTACCTGGATCCACGGCCCAGTAGAACTTTACGCCTTCTTCCCGGTATTTATGGCACTTGCGGCCCAGATCCAGCCTGGCGCTGGAGGGGGAAAGGACCTCTATGACCCAGTCGGGCGCTCCCATGCAGCCTTTTTCCTGGAGGAGGGAGGGACTGCAGCAGATAAAGAGATCCGGCTCCAGGCAGACGGAATCATCTCCCTTTAAATAAACGGGGAAGGGACCGATGTTGACCTCCCAGGGGAGGGATCTTTCCTCGATCTGCTTCTGGATTCTATGGGCCAGCAGAAGGACCAGCCTCTGATGGGTCCTGCCGGGAGTCTGCTTTGGGTAGATTTTTCCGTCGATCATTTCTCCCCGGCAGGCCTGCTCCGGCCCTTTGGGGGAAGAAACGAGGAGGATTTCCCGGCTTTTCCGGGCATGTTCCTCTTCTGTAAGGACTCTTTCCAGGGCACCCAGGGTCTCATATCTGGGGGAGGCGGTGACGCCCCCGAATATCTTCTGAACTGTACCCAGGGGAATCCCGCTCCGGGAAGAGATCTCCCGGCAGGTCAGATGCAGTTCCTTCTTTTTCCTTTTCATTTCTTCCAGGTTCATGCGGTATACCTCCCTTCTGTAAATCATCCGTTCTTTGCCCTATTATTATATGATAACGGAATGTAAACGGCAATATTTTGTCACTTAACTACATTAAAACTTCATAAATGGAATGGAAACGGCGATTTCCAGATGCATAAGAAAGGGCCGGAGCTGATTTTTTCAGCTCCGGCCCCGGTATTTATGCTCTGTATACGGATCCGATCCCTTGCAGGAATCTCTGTCCCTGCAGCTTTTATGCCTGTTCGATGTAATCTTCGATGGAGACATAGCACTCCGGTTCCTGGTCGGCAGGCGTCTGCTTTCTGTCTGCTGCGCCGGGGATGTATTTTCTGTCGCTGATGGTGGGGCCGAACAGGTTGCGGTAGATGTTCTTCTTATCCATTTCTTTCCTCCTGATGGAATCTCTCTTTATATAACAAAACTGAAAAAATGTTAACTGTCTCTTTCTGATATTTATTTTAGCGATAGCTGGCCCGGAAGTGAAATAGGTAATGCCTATGGCATCATTCTTTATGGCTATGTCAGTATACAACCATACCTAAATGTAAATATACCTGGATGGAATGCTCCGGGATGCAATTCAAAAAGGGAATGACGGCATGCAGACAGGCAATTTTATTATTTCAATGCCGCCCCATACAATGGTATTAACAAAACAAATCAGCAGCGAACAGAAACCAGTTCTTCAGCAAGAAAGGGGTAAATCAAATGGGCGAATCACTTACAAAGAAAATCCTGCGTTCGCACTTTGTAAAAGGCAGCATGGTACCGGGCGAAGATATCTTCATTAAGGTCGATCAGACCCTGACCCACGACATCAACGCCGTTATGACCTATCTGGCCTTCGAGCAGATCGGCATGGACAGGATCGGCGTGGAAAAGGCTGTCAGCTATCTGGACCACAACCTGCTTTATATCGATTTCAAGACTCCCGACGATCATATCTATCTCCAGTCGGCGGCAAAGCGTTTCGGCGTAGCCGTTTCCAGGCCCGGCAACGGCATCATGCATGCGGTCCAGGTGGGAAGATTCGGCCGCCCCGGCATCATTTCCATGGGCGGTGACAGCCATACCCCCCACGGCGGCGCCATCGGCATGCTGGCCATCGGCGTAGGCGGCATGGATGTGGCAACGGCCATGACCGGCATTCCCATGCGTCTGACCATGCCCAAAGTGGTCAAGGTCTATCTGACAGGCTCCCTGAATCCCGGCGTCAACTCCAAGGAGGTCATCCTCCAGATGCTCAGGATCGTCTCCTTAAAGGGCGGCCTTGGCAAGGTATTCGAATATGTGGGCCCCGGCGCCGCCACTCTGGAGGTCCCTCAGAGAACGGCCATCACCAACATGGGGGCGGAGATGGGCGCCACCACTTCCATCTTCCCCGCTGACGAGCAGGTCAGGAAATTCATGAGGGCCCAGGGCAGAGAAGACGAGTTCGTGGAGATGCTTCCCGACGAGGATGCCGAATACGACGAGGTCATCGAACTCAACCTGAGCGACTTAAAGCCCCTCATCGCCTGCCATCCCCAGCCCGACAATGTGATGCCCCTTTCCGACTGCCCCAAAAAGGAAGTTCGTCAGGTCTTCATCGGCTCCTGCACCAACGCCTCCTATGCGGACGTGGCCAGGGCGGCCCTGGTATTCAAAGGACATCACGTCCATGAGAATGTCCAGTGCACCTGCGGCATCTCCACCAGGCAGAACTACAAGGCCCTCTTAAAGGACGGCTACATCGACATGCTCCTGGATGCCGGTGTCAGGCTCCTGGAGATCTCCTGCGGCCCCTGCTGCGCCATCGGCCAGACCCCTCCCACCAAGGGCGTGGCGGTCCGTACCTCCAACCGCAACTTCAAGGGCAGGGCAGGCAATCCCAATGCCGAGATCTATCTGACAAGCCCCGAATCCGCTGCGGCAACGGCCATCATGGGAACCTTCGCCACCGCAGAAGAAATCATGGGCGAGGAAGTAAAGATCCTGGGAGACGTGCACGAGCCCGAATTTTATGACATCAACGACAACATGATCATTCCCGAGCTTCCTCCGGAAGAGGCAAGGGAAGTGCCCATCGTCAAGGGCCCCAACATTGCCTTCCTTCCCATTCCCGAAAAGCCGGAAGACCACCTGGTCTGCCCCGTCAGCTTAAAGGGCCGGGACAATATCTCCACCGACGATATCACCCCTGCCAGCGCCGAGCTCTCCTCCATGCGGTCCAACATCCCTCTGATGAGTCGCTACTGCTACATGCGCTATGACCCCGACTTCGCCGAAAGGGCCAGAAAGATGGGCAGATCCATCATCATCGCCGGAGAGAACTACGGCCAGGGCTCTTCCAGAGAGCATGCGGCCATCAATCCCATGTACCTGGGCGTTAAGTGCGTCATTGCAAAAAACATCGCCAGGATCCACAGGGGCAACCTGATCAACCACGGCATCGTTCCCATGTATTTCGAGGACAAGGCCGACTACGACAGACTGGATCAGGAAGACATTCTGGAGATCGAAGGCTTCACAGCCCAGATCCCCGAAAGAAGGGTCCTGGTAAAGGACGTGACCAAGGGCATCAGCTTCTATGCAGTCCTGGATCTGTCCGACGAGGAAGTGGAGATCGTACTGGACGGAGGACAGCTCCGTCATCTGAAAAAGCAGCTCAGGGAAATGGGCGTGGATACCGGCGCCAGGCTGAAGGAAATCAAGGTAGAGGCCTGACCTGCAGTCCATAAATGCGGCAGGAACAGGCAAGAGAGTAAGGAGGAAAAAGAGATGGCAAATCATGAAGCTGAAATCAGAGCAGCACAGGAAAAGTTCGCAGACCTGATCCGTTCCGAATTTGACCGGATCGAGGCCATGAAGGCTGACAGGGAAGTCAAGGACTTCTCAAAACTGGACCATATAAGGATCGGCATCCTGCCCGGCGACGGCATCGGCCCCATCATCATGGAGCAGGCCCTCAGGGTAGTAAGCGAGCTCTTAAAGGATGAGATCGCATCCGGCAGGATCGAGATCCATGAGATCGAAGGCATGACCATCGAGCACAGGACGGAAACAGGCGAGTCCCTTCCCCCGGAAGTCTTCGAGGAATGCAAAAAGTGCGACGTCCTGGTCAAGGGCCCCTTCGTGACCCCCAGAGCCGGGGATCCCTGGCCCAACCTGGTCTCCGCCAATTCCCTGCTCCGCAGAGGCCTGCAGCTCTTCGCGGCAGTCCGTCCCATCCGGATCCCGGACAAGGGCATCGACTGGACCTTCTTCAGGGAGAACATCGAAGGCGAATACATCTGGGGCAACAAAGGCATCCAGGTCAACGATGACCTGGCCGTGGACTTCAAGGTCCAGACCGCCCAGGGATCCGAGCGCATCGCCAGGGCCGCCTTTGAATTCGCCAGAAAGAACGGCAAAAAGAACGTCACCATCGTGACCAAGGCCAACATCGTCAAACTGGCCGACGGCAACTTTATCAAAGCTGTCCGCAAAGTCGGGGAAGAAGAGTATCCCGAGATCGAGATCCAGGAGAGACTGGTGGACGCCATGGCGGCCAAGATGCTGGATCCCGAATTCAATAAGGGCATCGAAGTCATCGTTCTGCCCAACCTCTACGGCGACATCGTGACGGATGTGGCGGCAGAGCACCAGGGCGGCCTGGGCACGGCCTGCTCCTCCAACATCGGCAATAAGTATGCCCTCTTCGAAGCCATCCACGGCACGGCTCCCTACCTGATGAGCCACGGGAGAGGACACTATGCGGATCCCTGCAGCCTGATCCGGGCCATGGGCGAAATGATGGCCCACATCGGCTACGGCGACAGGAAACAGATCCTGTCCGATGCCCTGGACATCTGCACCGTTACGGAAAGAAAAGTGGTCCTTACCACCTTTACAGAGGACGCCTCCACAGCCGAATTTACGGATTACCTGCTGGAGACCATCCGCAGGATGGAGAAGTAAATAATCCTGTTTTAAAGAAGCTTTGAACAGCTTTCCGGACTGTCCCGTCTTCCGGGGCGGTCCGGGCAGATATTGACCAGGAAAGGAGCAGAACATGAATCTTGGTATTATCTCTCTCGTCGCCCTTCTGATCGCCATCGCGATCGGCTTTTTCAAAAACATGAACGTTGGTATCATTTCCATCGGCTTTGCCATGATCCTGGGCCTGGTTTTCGGCATCGGAAACAAGGAAATCCTGGCGGGCTTTTCCTCCTCTCTTCTGATTCAGATGGTGGGCGTGACCTACCTGTTCGGCATCGTACGCCATAACGGGACCCTGGAGATCATGGCCAGAAGGCTGGTGGGTCTGACAGGCGGCCATACGAAACTGATCCCCATAGTCATGTTCCTGATCGGCATGGTCCTGTCCGGCGTAGGTCCCGGCGCCATTCCCTGCCTGGCCATCATTCCCGTCATTGCCATTCCCGTCGCCTGCTCCGCAGGCCTGAATCCCATTATGCTGACCATTATCGGCGACCTGGGCGTGCAGGCCACCCGCATGAGCCCTCTGACCCCTGAGACAGCCGTTGTCGTCAAGCTGATGGAAGAGCAGGGCGTAAACAGCAATCCCATCCCCCTTATGGCAGCCATGGCCGTGACCACAGTCCTTCTGGCCGTGATCGTCTTCATCTATTACAAGGGATGGAAGATCGACGAGCGCTACGCCACCGGCGAGCAGGCCCAGATCCCTCTCATGAAGCTGATCAATTACCTTTCCGTCGCAGGTCTTCTGGTCCTTGCCGTCGGCGTCCTTTTCTTCGGATTCAACGTAGGCCTGACCGGTTTCCTGGTAGGCTCCGTTCTTCTTTTTGTGGACGGTGACTCCAAGAAGGCGATTCAGTCTGTTCCCTGGAACGTGATCTGGATGGTCCTGGGCGTAGGCATCCTGATGAACATCGTCCAGATTTCCGGCGGCGTCGACCTGATGGTCTCCGCGCTGCAGACCATTATCACAAAGAATACCGCATCTCCCATCATGGGGATCCTGGCAGGCGTCATGAGTCTGTTCAGCTCCGGCCTGGGCGTTGTGTTCCCTACACTGATCCCTACGGCCGGCGGACTGGCCACTGCTACCGGCGCCAATGCCGTTTCCATCTGCGCAGCCATCGTCATCGGCGGCACTATTGCGGGCTATACTCCCATTTCCACAGCCGGCGCCCTGATCATGGCAGGCGTTGCCCAGCAGGAAAATGCGGAGGAAAGATTCCCCCAGAACAGGATCTTCGTGGAACTCTTCGTCATTTCCTTCATCGCCCTTGCCCTTCTGGCAGTCCTGGGCTTTACGGGCGTCTATGATATCGTGGTAAATATGTTTGCTTAAAGAGTATCCGGTGAATTCACAGACCAGAGATTCAGAAAGGGGATCCATCATGAAATACGCATATGTAGGCTGCAGAACGACCAAGGCAAGGAATGCCAGAGGAAAGGGCCTCATGGTCTATGAGATCCGGGAGGACGGAAAATGGGAAGAGAAGCAGTGTCTTTTCACCGAGGAGAATCCTTCCTACCAGTGCTTTGACAATGAAAAGAAATATATGTATTCCGTACACGGAGACTATACCTTTGTTTCCTCCTATAAGGTGAATGAGGACGGGACTCTGGTCCACCTCAATACCGTCGATA
>CAMOGQ010000094.1 GCA_946614165.1 uncultured Lachnospiraceae bacterium | reverse complement strand
TGCAAAAGCAGCTGTGGCATAAGATGATGGACGTTATTTGATGCGTATGTCCTGCCCCTGTATTTCCGTGATTGACACGTTCCCTTCCGGGTAGTAGTATATTTTTCAGTTAAATAACGTTCTTCAGGGCGGGGCGCAATTCCCCACCGGCGGTATAGTCCGCGAGCCTTCTGGCATGAACCGGTGAGATTCCGGTACCGACGGTATAGTCCGGATGAAAGAAGAATAGGATCGCTCTGGGCTTTTATTTTAATGTCCGGAGCTTCTTTTTTTTCCTGGTCCCTGAAGGATCAATCATGATCCAGGGAGGAAAACATGCAAAGCAAAGTATCAGAAAAAGTCAGCAGCATCACCATCATCGCCATCTTCTCCGCCATTTCCTATGTACTCGCCTTTCTGGAGCTTCCGGCTCCTCTCGCTCCTTCCTTTGCCCGGATGGACTTCTCCAACGTTCCGGCTCTTTTAGTCTCCTTTGCCATCGGGCCCGTGGCAGGCATGTTCGTCGAGCTCATTAAAAACCTTCTGCAGCTGCCCTCCACCGGAACGGCCGGGATCGGAGAGCTGGCCAACTTCCTTATGGGCGCCGCCTTTGCCATGCCTGCGGGATGGATCTACAAACGCCATAAGACCAAAACGAATGCCGTCCTTGGCTGCATAGCCGGCTGCATCGTTTCTGGCGCGGCCGCAGTGGTCCTTAACTATTTTGTCCTTCTTCCCCTCTATTCGGGATTCATGCCAATAGATCAGATCCTGGCCATGTATGCCCAGATCCTGCCCTTTATCAACACCAAACTCAGGGCCTGCCTGTGGGCCTTCCCCGGCAATGTATTTCAGTGTGCCCTGTATTCCATGGCCACCATGCTGATCTACAAGCCCCTCTCTCCCATTCTTCACAGTAATTTTGCGGAGGGCCGGGCCAGACAGGACCTGAAGGACAGCATCTGACAGAGGATGCCTGAAAGTGAAAGGAGAGACTATGCCCATGGACTTTATGGATATTTCCAAAATGAGGATCACGGTCCGCAGGTACGACCCGCGCCCTGTCGAAAAGGATAAGATCGACTGCATCCTGGAAGCGGGCCGGTGGGTCCCCACCGCAGTGGATTACCAGCCCCAGAGGATCCTGGTCATGGACCGGCCGGAGCACTTTTTAAAGATCAGGGAGTTCTGCACCTTCAGCTTCGATCAGAAATACAGGGACATCGACGAGAATGCAGGCCTTCACGGTGACGAGAGCCACAACGTCTACTATTACGGAGCCCCTCTGGTCTTTCTTGTCTGCTATGACAGAAATGTCTGCTGGCAGCACCCTGAATCCGGTGAATCCTCAGGCCTCATCGATGCCACGATCGTCCAGACCCATATGATGCTGGAAGCAGCCTCCCTGGGACTGGGAACCGTATGGATCAGCTATTTCGATAAGAAAAAAGCCAGGGAGCTTCTGCATATCCCCGAGCACTTCGAGATCGCCGGCATGCTGTATGCGGGTTATCCCGCAGCGGACTTTAAACCCAACAGAAAGCTGTCGGGAAAGCGGTATCCCGTATCTCATACCTGCTTCGACGGAAGTTTTGACTCTCCCTATGAGACCTCCTATACAGACACTTTCAAAGATTCCAGACTGGAGGAAGAAAAATGACCGTAAATGAAATCATGACCATGCTCTGCAAAGACATCCACTCCGTGGCGGTGGGGACCATCGACCAAAAAGGCCGTCCCTTTACCGCCTTCATGGACGTTATGAAAGCGGACGAAACAGGCATCTATATTTCCACTTCGAAATCCAAGGAACTCTACCGGTGCCTGAATACATGCGGCTATGTTTCCCTCTCCGGCATGTGCGGAGGAGATTTCTTCCACTCCCGGATGATCACCTTTAGGGGCCGCATCGAAAACATTGGTCCCGGCCTCTGGGAGGAGCTCCTTGCACAGAACGACTACCTGTACAGGCTCTTTCCCAAAGGAACGAAGACGGATCACGATGTCTTCAGGATCTTTGACGGTTCCGGGGACTTCCAGGACTTTTCCGTCATGCCTTTCCTGAAGGAAGACTTTGTCCTTTCTTGACCGCCCCCGGATACTTTCCCAAAAAAACACAGGCAGGGCCGGACAGTTTCAATTAAACTGTCCGGCCCTGCTTTCTTTATGTATGAAATTTGTCTTTCTGTGCAGGCAGGCGCATAGCCTCAGGATGCGTTCATCCCATCACCACTCTCACATGGCATTCCTTTCTGCCTTCCTCATAAGGAATGACGCAGCCCTTCATGCGCTGTCCGTCCACCTCCAGATACTGTACTCCCTTCTCCACGCGGTCCGGATTTTCCACCAGGATATGATATCTGGTGCCCCGGTAAAAACGCTCTATGGTGAAGCCTCCGAAATCTCCCGGGATGCAGGGATTTACGGAAAGGCCTTCCAGAGTGGGATAGATCCCCAGGATGTACTGGGAGATATCGGCAAAGGTCCAGGCAGCCGTTCCCGTCAGCCAGGAGTTCTTGCCCTCGCCGAAATTGGGGGCCTCGATGCCGGCCACCATCTGGGAGTATACATAAGGCTCTGTCCTGTGGATCTCGGAGAATTCTTCCGTAAAGGAAGGACATGTCTTTTTGTAGATCTCCATGGCTCTGCCGCCCCGTCCCACCACGGTTTCCGCAATGGAGACCCAGGGATTGTTGTGACAGAAGATCCCTCCGTTCTCCTTATATCCCGGAGGATAGGAAGAGACCTCTCCCAGTTCCACGTGATATCTGGTATAGGCGGGAGCATGGAGGCAGATCCCGTATTTCGTATCCAGTCTTTCCTTTACAGAATCAAGGGCGGTCCTGGCCTGGCCGCTCTCAAGGCCTATGCCTGCCATAACGCAGAAGCCCTGGGGCTCGATGTAGATCTGCCCTTCCTCGCATTCATGGGACCCGACCTTATGGCTGTATGCGTCATAGGCTCTTAGGAACCACTTTCCGTCCCAGCCTTCCTTAAGGACGGCTTCTTCCATGGTCTTCTGTTCCTTCCGGATGGCTTCCGCCTCTTCCTTCATGCCTTTCAGATCGCACAGATCCGCATACTCTCCCGCATATTTCACGAACATGCCGCCGATGAAGACGGATTCGGCCACAGGACCCTCGGAAGGACCGGATGTCTGGAAGGACTCTCCTGAGTGTTCCGAAAAGCAGTTGAGGTTGAGACAGTCGTTCCAGTCGGCTCTGCCGATCAGAGGAAGGCCGTGAGGGCCCTTATGGCTCATGGTAAAGCCGACCGATCTTCTCAGGTGCTCCATAAGGGGCTTTGACAGCGACGCATCATTATTGAAGGGGACTTCCTCGTCCAGGATGGAAAGATCCCCGGTCTCCCGGATATAGGCGCTGACAGCCGCCACCAGCCAGAGGGGATCGTCGTTGAAGCCCGAACCGATATCCGCGTTGCCCTTCTTGGTCAGAGGCTGATACTGGTGGTAGGCAGAACCGTCGGGGAACTGGGTGGAGGCTATGTCAATGATCCTTTCCCTGGCTCTTTCCGGGATCAGATGGACAAAGCCCAGGAGATCCTGGCAGGAATCCCTGAAACCCATTCCTCTTCCGATTCCCGACTCGTAATAGGAAGCGGACCGGGACATGTTGAAGGTGATCATGCACTGATACTGGTTCCAGATATTGACCATGCGGTCGATCCAGGGGTGGTCGGAAGAAACATGAAAGCGTCCCAGCAGGTCGTCCCAGTAAGAACGGAGGGCGCCGAATGCCCTGTCCACGTCTTTGGAGGTCCTGTATCTTCGGATCAGGGCCCTTGCCTTTTCCTTATTGATCACGCCATGGGACTCCCATTTGTCTTCGAAAGCATTCTCCACGTAGGAAAGCAGGAAGACCAGTTCCTTTGTCTCCCCGGGAAGGAGGCTGAGCCCGATCTGAAATGCAGCGCAGGGAGACCAGCCGGAGGCGACGGACCCGCGGCATTTTCCCTCCCGGACGGCCCGGGGAGAAGCGGGGCTTTCATAGGCGCCTATAAAGGTCTCTCTGTCGCTGTCAAAGCCCTCCACTTTGCTGTTTACGGAGAAGACAGCGTACATGTTCCTTCTTTCTCTGTACTCCGTTTTGTGGTAGACGGCGGCGTAGTCCAGGCCGGAGTAATCGGATACGGAGGTCTTTTCCGGCTTTTTCAGGCCGCTGATCTCATAGCCCAGATTGGATTCGATCTCCACTTCGCCGGTGGAAAGATTTCTCTGGAAATTCTTCTGATCGTCGTCCGCATCCCACAGGCACCATTCCACATATGGAAATACCTGAATTTCCCTGGCGCTTTCCCCCTGGTTGGTCAGGCGAAGGCGCATGATCTCGCATGGATCTCCCAGCGGAACAAAGGCAAGAAGATCGCAGGAGATATCCTTCTTTCTGCTTTTAAATACGGAATAACCCATGCCGTGGCGGCATTCATAGGCGTCCAGCTCCGTTTTGGAAGGCTGCCAGCCGGGATTCCAGACGGTATCCCCGTCTTTAATATAGATATATTTGCCGTTGGCATCATAGGGCTGGTCATTATAGCGGTATCTGGTGATCCTGAGGAGCTTTGCATCCTTATAAAAGGAATAGCCTCCGCAGGTATTGGAGATCAGGCTGAAAAAATCTCTGTTTCCCAGGTAATTGATCCAGGGCAGCGGCGTCCTGGGCGTCGTAATGACATATTCGCGTCTGTCGTCATCAAAATATCCGAATTTCATACAGGTCCCCTTCCTGATCATGGGCGGCATGATCCTTATGCGTCTTTCAATACCCTGCTTTTTACGAAAACGATTTTTTGCAAAAGGATGGCTATTGGCGAAAATACACAAAATATTTTACGTAATCGTTTAAGTTAATTTAAACAGAATACAGCCATAAATGCAAGGTTTTGCCTTGCAAAAATAGGAATCTGATTTTGTGCAATATGTCAAAATTTATGGTTTCATGCCTTTTTTGTCAGATTTCTCTTGCAATTATACCGGCAAATGGGTATTCTTAATTACAGAAAACGTTTAAGTTATTTTTCGAAAGGCTTAAACGGCAGTACCGCAACCAAGCTTCATTAGGAAAAGGCCGGTGAACCCCTATGGCATCACTTAAAGATCTCGCAGCCGAATGCGGTGTCTCCATCGCTACAGTTTCAAAGGCACTGAACGGTCAGAAGGACGTCAGTCCAAAGACCAGGGAAAGGATCCGCCAGAAAGCCAGGGAGATAGGCTATTTCCCCAATTCTGCCGCCAAGGCCCTCAAGACCAACGAATCCAAAAACATCGGCGTTCTCTTCGTGGATGACGCAAGAAGCGGCCTGACCCATGATTATTTCAATCATGTGCTGGACAGCTTCAAACGGGAGATCGAACTGCACGATTACGATCTGACACTGATCAACTGCACCAGGACCTCCGCTTCCGGCATGACCTGCCTGGAAAGGGCCAGGTACAGAGGATTCGACGGTGTGATCATTGCCTGCATCAACTTTAAGGATCCGGAAGTGGCGGAGCTGGTGGCCAGTGAGATCCCGGTCGTGACCATCGATTACATTTTCAACAACACCCTGGCCGTCCTTTCCGACAACGTCGGGGGCATGCGGGGACTTCTGAAATATGTCTATGAGAAGGGACACAGGAAGATCGCCTTTATACATGGGGCGGATTCCACCGTCACCCAGGCCAGGATCTCCTCCTTCTATACCACCTGCGGCGAGCTGGGAATAAAGGTTCCGGATGAATACATTCTGGAAGCGCCCTACCGTGACACGGAGGAGACCTACCGGCAGACAGAAAAGCTCCTGGATCTTGCCGATCCGCCCACCTGCATTCTTTTCCCCGACGACTATTCGGGCCTGGGCGGGATCAGCGCCATCAAGAACAGGGGCCTTCGGATCCCCGAAGACATTTCCGTCGCAGGCTTTGACGGAATCAACAGGGGCCTGTCGATCCAGCCCTCGCTGACGACATGGCATCAGGACACCGAGACCATCGGACGGGAAGCGGCCAGAAAGCTGCTCAGTCAGATCAGGTCTCCCAGGACCACCATCATGCTGCCGGTCACAGTTCCCGGCAGTCTCTACGAAGGCGATTCGGTGCTGGATCTGAACAGGACCACCTGATCCCGGATACCCGCACCATTGCATAGGAACAGAAACAATTAATTTTTTATTTTTTTATTAATGGGAGGACATTATGAAAAAAAGAACACTCAGCGTACTGCTTGCAGCTGTTATGGCTGCAGGAACCCTCGCAGCATGCAGCGGCGGCTCTTCCGCTCCGGCAGAGAAGCCTGCTGAAGAGGCAGCTGCAGAAGAAACCGTTGAAGAAGCAGCGCCTGAAGAGAGCGCAGAAGGTGCCGTACTCAACATCTACTGCTGGAATGATGAATTCAAGCGCCGTATGAGAGATCATTATCCGGGATATGAAGATGTCGATGCCACCCACGGCAAGATCGGCGACGTCGAAGTCGTATTTAACATCACCCCGAACGATAACAACGCCTATCAGAACAATCTGGACGAAACGCTCCTTAAGCAGGCCGATGCCGCTGACGATGAGAAGATCGACATCTTCCTGATCGAAGCAGACTATGCTCTTAAATATGTGAGCACCGACTTTGCTATTCCCGTTAAGGATCTGGGCATCACAGATGCGGACCTGGCTGATCAGTACAAGTATACCCAGGACGTAGTAACCGATTCTGACGGAAACCTCAAGGCTCTTTCCTGGCAGGGCTGCCCCGGCCTTATGATCTACAGCCGCGAGGCCGCAAAGGAGGTCTTCGGCACCGACGAGCCCGCCGAGATCCAGACAAAGTTCAGTGACTGGGATGCTTTCGTAGCCTCTGCAAAGGTACTGAAGGATGCCGGCTACCAGGTCGTTTCTTCCGTAAATGATACCTACCGCGTCTATTCCAACAACGTGACCACTCCCTGGGTCGTGGACGGCAAGATCAACCTGGATGAAAATATCAAAAAGTGGGTCGACGATTCCAAGGCTCTCGTTGATGCAGGTTATGCCGGAACAAACGAACTGTGGTTAGCAGACTGGACTAAGGGCTTCTATCCCGAAGGAAAAGTCTTTGCATACTTCGGACCCGCATGGCTGATCGACTTCTGCATGGCTGCTGACACAGAAGGCTCCATCGCCAACGCCGGCGGCTGGGCAGCTACCGAAGGACCTCAGGCCTTCAACTGGGGCGGCACATGGATCTGCGGCGCAGCCGGTACAGATAACCCTACCCTGATTGCCGACATCATGAGACAGCTTACCTGCAACGAAGAGATCATGACCGAAATCGTAAAGCAGGACAATGATTTCGTAAACAACAAGCCTGCTATGGAAGCCATGGCAAAGGACGAAACCTACAGCGATGCCGTCCTTGGCGGACAGAATGCACTTCCTCTGTTCTGCGCCGGCGCAGACAAGATCTCCATGGACACTGTCACCAAATATGATCAGGCCTGCACAGAAGAATTCCAGAAAGCAATGAAGAACTACTTTGAAGGCAAGGAATCCTTTGAAGATGCATACGAAGCATTCTGCAAGGCTGTCATTGTGAAGCATCCCGATCTGACCTATTAATTGCCTGCCCGTCCGGGACAGGACACATAAGATCCGTCATAAAGCGGACCATCATCCCAAAAACTATCCTGTGCCTGCCAGGCCCTCCGGGCCCTGGCAGGCATATATAGGCATTTTTAACGAAAACGTTTAAGTAAATTTGTGCACAACTGACAAATACCAGAGGCATTAAGGACAGACCGCCAGCATCTGTCCGGGAATGAGAGGCAAACAATGGGAAAAGCAAAGCGGGGGAAAGTCGTAAGCTACAATAAGTGGGGATACATCTTTCTGATTCCCTTCGTTACGGTCTATCTGGTCTTCCAGCTCATTCCGCTGGTCAGTACCGTATATAATTCCTTCTTCGAAAATTACAGAGCCGGCCTGACACAGGTGGGTCCCAACTTCATAGGCTTAAAGAACTATGCGACCCTTTTTACCAACGGCGATCTGCTGATCTATACAAAAAATACCGTCATCATGTGGATCATGGGATTTGTGCCCCAGATCCTGATGTCCCTTCTTCTGGGCGCCTGGTTCTCCGATCCCAGTATGCGTCTGAAGTTCCAGCGCTTTTTCAAGACGGTCATCTATCTGCCCAACCTGATCATGGCATCTGCTTTTGCCATGCTCTTCTTCGCCCTGTTTGCTGACAGCGGGCCCATCAACTCCATTCTGATCGGCGCGGGAATCCTGTCGGCGCCCTTCCGCTTCATGTCCAATATCTGGAGCGTACGCGGCCTGGTGGCCTTCATGAACTTTATCATGTGGTTCGGCAATACCACCATCCTTCTGATGGCCGGCATGATGGGAATCGATCCCAATCTTTATGAAGCGGCCCAGGTGGACGGCGCCACTGCCAATCAGATCTTTTTCAGGATCACTCTTCCGCTGCTTCGGCCGATCCTTCTTTATGTGATGATCACTTCCATGATCGGCGGCCTGCAGATGTTCGATGTGCCTCAGGTCCTGACCAACGGAACCGGCGATCCTGTCCGCAGCTCCATGACGCTCATCATGTATCTGAACAAACACCTTTACTCCAAGAATTTCGGTCTCGGCGGCGCCCTTTCGGTCCTTCTCTTTATCGTTACCGGTATCTTCTCCCTGATCGTATTCAGGATCAATACCAGGAGCGAATAGTCCTGAGGGCACAGAGGCAGGGACAGACTTTTAATACCGCAGGCAGAGAGGAATTCAGATACTGCATGTCTGCAACAGCTTAAAATGCGGAAAGGAAATCCGGTATGAATACAAACAGCAAAACAAGTAAGGGACTCCCTGTGGGAGCGAGAAGAGCCATCGCCTATGCGGTACTGATCCTGATGAGCTTTCTCTGTATTGTCTGGTTCTTCATACTTTTTATCAATGCCACAAGGTCTAAGGGAGAACTGGCAAGAGGCTTTACCTTCGTTCCCTCCACTCATCTGATCGAAAACATGAAGGACGGCGTACTGTACGGGACGCTTCCCTTTGTCAGAGGCATGCTCAACTCCATGTTCGTGTCAGGCTGCAGCGCGGTCCTGTGTACCTATTTTTCGACCATGACAGCCTACGCCATACATGTCTATGATTTTAAACTGAAAAAGTTCATGTCCACCTTTATTCTGGCGGTCATGATGATCCCAACCCAGGTCACGGCTCTCGGCTTCCTGCAGCTGGTGGGAAAAATGAAGCTGGAGAACAACTTCATCCCGCTGATCGTTCCTGCCGTTGCGGCCCCTGTCACCTATTTCTACATGAAGCAGTACATGGAGTCCACCCTGCCCCTTTCCCTGGTCGAGGCTGCCAGGATCGACGGCTCCGGAGAGTTCCACACCTTTAATACCATCGTGCTTCCCCTGATGAAGCCGGCCATTGCCGTACAGGCCATCTTTACCTTTGTCTCCTCCTGGAACAATTACTTTACGCCGGCCCTGATCCTGCACAAGGATACCATGAAGACTCTGCCCATCCTGATCGCCCAGCTGCGGTCGGCTGACTTCCTGAAGTTCAACATGGGCCATGTCTATGCGGCAGTCGGCTTTTCCATCTTCCCGGTCATAATCGTTTATCTTTTACTGTCCAGATATATCGTGGGCGGAACAACGCTGGGCGGCGTCAAGGGATAAGAATCCCCGCGCCGCAGAGAAGCCCTGCTTCCCCTTCAGGCATCTTCCGGACGGATGAAAGATAAACACTGTGCACTTATACTTTTTCTCCTTGAAAAAACAGGCGCCCCTGCGGCGCCTGTTTTATTTGAATTCTCATGTTTCCCGGCAAGGGCCGGGAGCCGGCGGAGCAAAAAACAATACACGCTCTGCCTGGGGACGTCTTTGGAAGGGGGATGGCAGGCGCCTTAAAGGGTCACCTCGATTTCCGTCTCCTCTGTCAGAAGACTCTCCGGTATTTCGCTGCCCTCCACCCTTCTGCCGTTTACCAGAAGTCTTTCGCAGCCGGATTCTCTGCCATGGGGATTCCTCACCCATATGTGCAGCTTCCTTCCCCGGAACTCCTTGTCTATTTCCAGCTCCTTCCATTCCCTGGGGATCGAGGGGGCTATTTTGATGCCGTGCAGGGAGGGACGTATGCCCAGAATGCCTTCCACACAGCCCACCATGACTGTGGAGGCCGTGCCTGTGAGCCAGTGGATATGAGACCTGCCCAGATGGGGACTGTCCGGGCCTTCAGTGAACTGGCCGTAGCAGTAGGGTTCAATGACTCTTATCTCCGCCCGGTCGTTCTGCATGGAGGGGGCGTTTTCACAGAAGTACCGGTACGCGCGGTCTCCATGGCCCAGAAGTGCTTCCGCAAGTATGAGCCATCCCTGAGACTGGGAGAAGATTCCCGCATTTTCTTTCACGCCGGCGTTGTAAATGACGGCCAGAGCACCGTCAAAGGCATGGGCGTGGTAGGGCGGCGTCATGAGGGCCGCGCCATATTCTGTGTTCAGCTTCTCCCATACCTGCTCCATGGAAAGCTCTGCCTGCCGCCTGTCTGCCAGGCCGCTGATAAGAGCCCAGCTCTGGGGATTGAGCCAGAGATTTGCCTCCGGGGACATGCGCTCTCCTATGGTCTCCCCTTTCTCCGTGAAGCCGCGGATAAATCGGTCTTCGTTCCAGCAGAGCTCTGTCAGCCTCTCCCGCAGGGCTGCCTGCTCAGACTCCAGCTGCTTCAGATATTCCCGGTCCGCCTTTTCCTCCGCAAAGGCACGCAGGACCGTATAGGCGTAGTAGTACTGGAACGCCACAAAGGAGGACTCCCCGTCCGCTCCCAGCCGCAGGCAGTCGTTCCAGTCGGCGTAAAGGCCCGCCGGCATGCCGTGGGGACCCAGGTGGTTTTTTGAAAAGGCCAGGGCGCGCTTCAGATGTTCGTAGACCGTTCCCTCGTCCCGGTTGGCAAAGGGAATCACTTCATCCAGGAAACCGGTATCTCCCGTCTCGGCCATGTACTTGTAGACGGTCGGAAACAGCCAGAGGGCATCGTCGGCCCGGTAGGCGGGATGTCCGGTGGACCTGCGGTAGCTCTCGTCCTCCGGCGTATCCTCATGACCTGCGTTGTGGCCGAACTTCACCAGGGGCAGCGCGCCGCCGTGGTCCACCTGGGCGGAAAGCATGAAGCGGATCTTCTCCTTCGCCTGTTCCGGAGCCAGATGGATCACGCCCTGAATATCCTGTACGGTGTCCCGGTAGCCGTAGCCGTTGCGCAGGCCGCAGTAGACGAAGGAGGCGGCCCTGGACCAGGTAAATGTCATGAAGCAGTTGTAGGCGTTCCACACATTGATCATGGTATCAAATTCCGGGGACGGTGTTTTTACATGGAAGCGGGAGAACTTTTCCTTCCAGTCGCTGCGAAGGAGCCCGATCTCCTTTTTGCACACTGTCTCCGGATCGGCGTAGCCTGCCATGAGGGCGGCGCTCTCCTCCGGTCCTTTTTCGCCCAGAAGGAAGGCAATCGTCTTTGACTCTCCCGGCATGAGCCGGATCACCGCCGAGAGCGCGCCGCAGCTGTTGCCGCTGTAGTTCAGATGACCGCCAAGATCCCCCTCTGCCACTCCTCTGGGATTGCCGTATCCGCGGTAAGGGCCAAGAAAGGCCGCCTTGTCCCCGCAGAAGGAGGAGACCTTTGCGCCGGCAAGCGCAAAGAAGCGCTCTGTCACGGTCTTATTGTCCGTCTCCCGGCCATCTGCCAGGGCGTCCAGATTTCCGTGGATCTGCTGGCGGATCCGGCCCTGATCGTAAAGCGTCCTGGTAACGAACTGGGAATACTGCAGATTGACCTGGTCCTGCTCGTAGTTTCCGTTGTTTGTAAACTCGGCATAGCCCGTCAGTGTCAGCTCCCTCGTCTCTTCCGAGCGGTTCTCTACCCTGAGGCACCAGACCTCATGGGTACGGCCAAAGGGCACATAATAGGCCGCTTCCGTATAAATGCCGCGGCAGCTGCTGCAGATTATGGTATAGCCCGTTCCGTGCCGGCACCGGCTCTGATAGACATTTAGATCCTTTCCCACCGGCTGCCACGAAGCCGACCAGTAGTCGCCGTCCCGGTTGTCGCGTATGTACAGATATCTTCCCGGCTGATCGAACTGGTTGAACACATAGCGCAGGATGCGGCCTTCCGCACCCGATTTTACAAAGCTGTAGCCGCCGGCGTTATTGGAGATCAGAGCTCCGTACTCCGGAGATCCCAGGTAATTCGCCCAGGGCGCCGGTGTGTCCGGTCTCGTAATAACATATTCCAGGTTGTTATCGTCAAAATATCCGTATTGCATTTGTCACTCCTTATATGGGTTCCGGAACCTTTCCGCTGCCGGCCCTCCCGGCGCCTTATGGCGGCACAGGGATCTACTTTCCCAGTCCCAGTTCTTTCCTGAGCTTTCTGTATCTGTCCTTATCCTTTTTCGAAACATAGCCCGGATCATAGAGACAGTGCTGCATCACGTCCGCGTCCTTGAGGATCTCCTCCAGGGGGCCGTGGACAGATTTCTTATCGCTGTGGCACCGGATCGCCGAGGTGATCTTTCCGGTCTCCTTCTCCGAAAAAAGGCCTGTCAGCTGCAGGATCCGCTCTGCCATCTCCGCTCCCCTCGCGGCATGCCCCGCACTGTCTCCGGTGGTGTAGGTTGCGATGTCATGCAGATAGCCCGCGCAGGCTGCCAGCTCTGCGTCCTCTCCTCTCTTCATGGCCAGAAGCACCGCGGCCTGGGCAACGCCGAACATGTGCACATATCCTTCCGCCCGAAAAAAGGGATCCCGGATATCTTCCAGATAAGAGCTTACAATGTCGCGGACCTTCTCGATCCTGTCCGTTCTGATATCTGTATCCAATCTGCCTGTCCTCCCTTCCCGGTCACTTTCTGGCATCCGGCCCTGCCGGAGCCTCTGTTTCCGTGCCCTGTCTCCCGTCATCCGCTTCCTGCCTTTTTTTCTGCTGAGACAGCAGCCTGTCCAGATATACGGATTTGAACTGGCGGCTGGCCAGGGCCTGTTTCATGGGCGGAAGGCGCAGGATGACCCCGAATACGGCCGCCAGGGCCCTGTGGTTGGCAAAAGCCTGATTGTCGAATATCAGGTTCTGAAGGGTTCCCTTCTCGATGGCCTGCAGCACAAAGCGGTGGGTGCTGTTGACCGGCGTAATGACCTGGACGGGCCTTCGCTGCAGGGTAATGGTCTTTTTGGGGCAGTTCCTGGCACA
>CAMOGQ010000093.1 GCA_946614165.1 uncultured Lachnospiraceae bacterium | reverse complement strand
TATACAGGTAAATCCACGTTGCTACAAATGTGAGGTCACTTCATATTATCTTTACTTAATATTCCGTATCAGTCTGTATATTTATCAGTACATCCGAAAATGATATTCTGTTACCAGATGCAACTGTTTATCTGCCAAATATGGAGGATTATGTATGAAAGCTTTCAAAATCAGACAGGATCTGTACTGGACAGGTGTCCTGGATCCGGATCTGCGCGTCTTTGACATCATCATGGAGACCAGATACGGTACGTCCTACAATTCCTACCTGCTGGAGGGCAGTCAGAAGACGGCTCTTTTCGAAACAGCCAAGCTCTCCTTCTTCGACGAAATGGTAAGCTACATCGAATCCGTGGCTTCCGTTTCCCAGATCGACTACCTGATCATGGACCATACGGAGCCCGACCACGCCGGATCCATCGAAAAACTTCTGGATCTGAACCCCCACATCACCGTGGTGGCCACCGGTACCGCCATCCAGTTCCTCAAGCACATCATCAACAAGGATTTCAACAGCATCTCCGTTTCCGACGGCATGACCCTGTCCCTGGGGGACAAGACTCTGGAATTCATGGTCCTGCCCAACCTCCACTGGCCGGACACCATGTATACCTATGTACCGGAAGTGAAGACCCTCTTCACCTGCGACTCCTTCGGCTCCCACTATGCCGCAGACGGCATCGTCAGGTCCTCCGTGACGGATGAAGCGGGCTACGCCGAAGCCACCAAATACTATTTCGACTGCATCATCGGCCCCTTCGCCTATCCCTACATGTACAACGCCTTGGAGCGCATTAAGGATCTGGAGATCGAATACATCTGCTGCGGCCACGGGCCCGTTCTGGATTCTCATTTCGATCAGATCTTCGGCTGGTACCGGAAGTGGTGCAAGGCTCCCGCAAAGAAGAAAAAGAAGCTGGTGGTCATGCCCTACGTCAGCGCCTACGGCTATACCAAGGAGCTGTCCGAAGTCATCGCAAAGGGCGTAGAGGACGCCGGCGCAGAGGTCCGCCGCTACGACCTGATATTCGATGATAAAAAGGACCTGGCCGCGGACATGGCTTCTGCCGACGGCTACCTCTTCGGCACCCCCACCATCCTGGGAGAAGCCCTGGAGCCGGTCTATAACCTGACCCTGGGCATGTATCCTCCCGTATTCAAGGGAAGGCTGGCTTCCGCCTTCGGCAGCTACGGCTGGTCCGGCGAGGGCGTTCCCCATATCATCGAGAGGCTGAAGCAGATCCGTCTGAAAGTGGTGGACGGCTTCCGGGTCCGCTTTAAGCCCGACACCAATCAGCTGACCGACGCCTATGACTTCGGCTACAACTTCGGCTGCGTCCTTCTGAAAAAGGAAGTGAAGCAGACCGCCAAAGGCACAAGGCAGCTGGTCAAGTGCCTGGTCTGCGGGGCCATTTTCGACTCCTCCCTGGAGGAATGCCCCGTCTGCGGCGTGGGCCCCGAGAATTTTGTTCCCGCCGGCGATCAGGGCACAGGCTTTACAAATGATACCGAAAGGAACTATCTGATCCTGGGAGGCGGCATTGCCGGAATGGAAGCGGCCCGGGCCATCCGGCAGAGAGACAGGACAGGCTATATCACCATCCTTTCCGGTGAGGACCACCTGCCCTACAACCGTCCCATGCTGACCAAGGCCCTCCTGTCCGATTTCTCCGACGACCAGATGGCCGTGGAGAAGCAGGAGTGGTTCGACGAAAACAGGATCTGCTTCGTAAGGAACATTCAGGTGGAATCCATCGATCCCCAGGCAAAGACCGTTACGGCCGGCGGCAGCGAGATCGCCTACGACAAGCTGATCTACGCTCTTGGCGCCTACTGCTTCGTGCCTCCCTTCAAGGGACATGACCTGGACAAGGTGGTATCCATCCGTACCATCGAGGACGCCGCAAGGATCAAGGACATGATCCCGAAGATCAAAACGGCGGCCGTCATCGGCGGCGGCGTACTGGGCCTGGAGGCCGCATGGTCTCTGTGCAGGGCCAAGGTCAAAGTGACGATCATCGAAGGCGCGCCCGCCCTGATGGCAAGGCAGCTCAATCCCGCCGCCTCCGCCATGATCAAGACCCTGGCTGAGGATGCAGGCGTGAAGGTCTATACCGCTGCCTCCACCTCCGAGATCAACGAAGAAGGCGTGGTCCTTGCAGACGGCACCGTGATCCCCGCAGACCTGGTGATCGTATCCACCGGCGTAAGAGGAAATCTTACTCCCGCAAAAGAAGCCGGCCTGACCATCAGCCGGTCCATCGTGGTCAACGACCACATGGAGACAAACCTGCCCGACATCTACGCGGCAGGCGACTGCGCCGAATGCGGCGGCATCAACTATGCCCTCTGGAGCCAGTCCGTGGAGCAGGGCAAGACAGCAGGCGCCAACGCGGCCGGGGACGATGTGGCCTACGAGACCGTGGACGGAGCCCTCTCCTTCAACGGCATGAACACTTCCCTCTTCGCCATCGGCGACAACGGCACCGATCCTTCAAAGCTCTACAAGACCGTAGAGACCACGGACCTGCGCCGCAGGCAGTATGAGAAGTATGTCTTCGAAAAGAACCGCCTGGTGGGCGTCATCCTGATCGGCGACACCTCCCGTCTGGCGGAGCTGACCATGAAGGTCAAAGACCACGCCAAGTTCAGCGACGTGATAAAGCTCTGATGATCTGAGCTGTTCCGCTCTGACATGGAGACAAATGATCCCCCGGAACTGCCGGAAGGCAGGTCCCGGGGGATCTTTTTTGTCCCTTCTGGAGGGGCAGCTGAAAAAAGTACTGTGCCTGTTCCTTATTCCGTGTTCCGCCGGCTGGCCCGGGACAGAAGGAAAAGTACCCCGCAGCCCGCCGGGAAGATGAAAATAAAGAAGACCAGGGAAAAGATAAGGGCCTTCCCCGGGGCCGCTCCGTGCATGGCATAGAAGACAAAAAGGATGACGGAAAAGATCCCGGCGCAGATCCCGCCGATGAGGGCATAGTTTTTTCCGCTCCCTCTGGCTTTCCTTTCAAAGGCTCCTGCCCTGACTGTCAGGACAAGGTATACGATCCCGCCCGCAAGAAGGATCAGGGTCTCTCCCAGGACCAGGGAAAGGTCCCCCTTCCATAAGATCTGTACTGTGATGACGGCCGCGCAGATCAGGAATGAGGCGCCGAAAGCCAGGCTTCCTGCCCTTTCCGCCTTCTGCTTCTGAGAGTCTCCGTAATCCGCCACCTTCTGCAGGGTGTCCTTCAGTTCTTTATCCATCTCCTCACCTTTCCTTTCTCCGTCTATGATCTCCCGGATATCCGTATCATAGAAATCTGCCAGTTCCACAAGCAGACTCAGGTCCGGAAGGTTCCTGCCGTTCTCCCATCTGGAGACGGTCCTGTCCGTTACCCCGAATACTTCCGCCAGCTCCTCCTGGGTCAGTCCCTTCTCCTTCCTGAGGCTTCTTAAAAACAAACCTGTCTTTTTCTGGTCCATAACGACCTCCTTTCTGCTCTCACCATACCCTGTCCGCAGCCTTTCTTCCACGACGTATTGCGGGATATGGCCTTTCCGGCACCCGACAGTTCATGTCGGGAAGGTTAAGAGACCCGGAAATAAAAGAATGCGGCATGAAGAAACAGATATTCCTTCATGCCGCATTCTTCTGTTTTTATATTCCATACCGGAAGGAACCCTCCGGATCCCCTTCCCCGTTTTTTCACAGACGAACCTGTGAGCCGGTCAGTCCCCCGTCACAGGAGAAGGGAGAATCCTTCGGAAAAGAATTCTCCGGCCCGCTTTATATCCCGAAAAGAAAGGGGGCAGCTTCGCAGCCTTGTGACTGTTTCGGATTCTTCCTGACTGTCAGCTTTTCTTTCCGGCAAGGTATTCCACAATGCTGTGGGCTGCGACGTTGCCCTCCCCGACGGCTTTGGTCAGCTGATAAGGGCGGCCGGTGCAGTCGCCGGCAGCGTAGCACCCTGGCCTGCTGGTCTCCATCTTCCGGTTGACCACGATGTCCGCTCCGTCGATCTTAAGGCCCCGGAGCAGTCTTCCGGGAGCAATGGAAGGACGGATCACAAAGACGCCGTCTGTATCCAGTACGCTTCCATCCATAAGTTCCACGCCCTTTGCGGCACTCTCTCCCAGGACGGCCCTGATCACGCCGGGATTCAGGACCACGTTGTCCCGCCGAATGCCGCAGTCCGGATAGGGCGTGAACAGATAGACCATGCCGGCGATCTCTGAGAGATACTCCGCCTCATGTTCAAATTCCCGGGCGCCGCAGTAAACGGCGATGGTCTTTCCCTGATAAAGGAAGCCGTCGCAGGTGGCGCAGTAGCTGACGCCGCGGCCCAGAAGCTCCGCCTCACCGGGAAAGCCCTTCGGGCTTACCGCGCCGGTGCAGAGCAGGACAGTCCTGGCATCATAAATTTCATTTCCGCCCTGCAGCATGAATCCCCTGCGGGTCTGGACAATATTTGTGACCTGACATTCCGTGATCTCCAGACCGGCCCCGGCGATCTGTTCGCCGAAAAGGCGGTTCAGCTCAGGGCCTGTGACCATGGGCACACCGGGATAATTGGCGATCCGCTCCGAGGCTTCCACCTTAGGGGAAAGTTTTCGGGAGCCGAACCATATGATTGATTTATTATGCAGCTTCAGGGTCAGGGCGGCAGAAAGGGCCGCAGGACCGGAGCCGACTATGGCAGTGTCGTAGACCATGATCATACCCTCGTCAAAACATCAATGAAGCAGGCGGACACGTAGCCGTCTATCCGCTGTGCCAGGTAATCGGCATACTGCTCCCTGGCGTAATCGAACATACTGTGACTTTCCCGGAGCTGCGCCCTGGTCCTGTCCGGATATGCCTCCTCCAGCCGGGAAATATAGGCTTCATAGTCCTCTTTTGTCAGGCATTTTCCGTCCTGTTCCATCAGAGCCTCGCCCACGGCGGCCAGGTCCAGTTCGGAGATGAATATCTGCCGGATCTGCTCCATATCCATGTCATCTGCATCTTCCACAGGGGGCAGATCCCGGATTTTCCCGTCCGCATATGCACTGACCAGGGCCAGTTCCTCCGGATCCCGCAGGATCCTGCTGCGCTTTGCAGTTTCCTGCCAGACATAAGCTGCGGCTTCATCCGCCTTCTCGCTCTCCAGAAGGAAGGTCTCCACCTGCCTTTTGATGCACCATCTGCGCAGGTCGGCCGCGCATGTGATCCCTTCCATGCCGAAGGAGGCAGCGGTTTCGTCGGTGAGCTCCGGCAGAGTCGTATGGGTGATCCGGCTGATCTGAAGGGTCACGGGAGTACCGCCCGCGGAAAGCACATATTCCTTCTCTTTTTCCAGGCCTATGAGCTGATTTTCCAGTTCCCGGCTGAACAGCCCCCGGCCTGCGATGACGGTCAGGTCCTCCTTCCGGTATTTAGGGTCCTCTGAATAACATGAAAGTACCACGGTATCTCCACCGCTGACCCTGGAGACGTCTTCCCTGCGTCCGTAACGCTTCAGGACGC
Organism: uncultured Lachnospiraceae bacterium; assembly: GCA_946614165.1. Classification (GTDB taxonomy): domain Bacteria; phylum Bacillota; class Clostridia; order Lachnospirales; family Lachnospiraceae; genus CAG-791. The sequence goes on along the minus strand of CAMOGQ010000093.1, from coordinate 7,886 downwards.
GGTTCAGGTCCTTCTTAAGCTGGTCTTCGCTTGGGACAAAGCCGGTGATGAAGGAGGAAATGTCGACCCTGCGGAAATCGAAGACTTCCAGAGCCCTGCTTTTGAGTTGAATGGTTTCAGTCATGGTCCACCTCTCATCCGTAATAGTATTCTCTGATCTTATCGATAATTTCATCCTCATCCATAAGACCCACCACGGTTTCCAGCTCCTGTCCGTCCTTTACGAACTTTACGGTGGGGACTGCCTCGATCCTGTTTTCGACGCCCAGGCGGGGATGGTCGGTGATATTGACCTTGACAATGTTCAGGAAAGGATAATCCAGGGTCAGGTCCTCCAGAATGCGGGAAAGCATTTTGCAGGGGACACAGGTGGTGGAATAGAAATCTACGATGGTGAATCCCTCCCGGATCAGCCCGGAATAGGTTTCGGTTGTGGCAACGGTTACGCTCATGACAGTTCCTCCTGTTTCAGATAGTTTATAACATAGGCAATGATTTTTTCAAAAAGATAAGTGGCGGCGGTCTGCCGCAGGAATCTGGGCCAGGTCAGGATCTTTCCGGCTTCCTCTTCCGAAAGGCCCATGCCTTCCGAGCATTCAAGGACAGCTTTCCTGTACTGTTCCCGGGTGACTTCCGCTCCCTCCTGCTCCATATATACGGCGCCGACAGCTGCGCTTTTCAGCTCTTCGATGAAAAGTAAGCGGAGGAAATCATAATGTTCCTGCTTCGTCCTGCCTGTAACGGATCTGACAGCCTCGTCATCTGCCGTCTCCGGGTCCAGCCCGGCAGAGCGCAGCATATCCTCTGCCATCCGCCTTCCCTCGGCACATACGGCCCCGATCTCCCCGGGATCCAGCTTAAAACGGCTTCCGGCATTGACCTGGCCGGACAGTTCCACTGCCACTGCCTCTGCAGTGTCTTCGATATACCGGTCTCTGGCCGCCTCTTTTACGGAACGTATCAGGTCGTCCACTGTGGATACGCCCTCCATCCCCCAGGAGGCTGCGGCCTCGTCTGTCAGGGGAGGCAGGATCCGCCGGCTGATGGAGCGGACCGTGACCTTTACCACCGCGGCCGGCAGGTCCAGCGTCCTGGTCTCACCGGCGGCCATTCCCAGGATGCCCTGCTCCAGTTCCGGGCTGAACAGCCCCCGGCCAACTCTGACATCCAGGTCCTTTTTCTGATATCGGGGAGTATCGGATTCGCAGTCCAGGCGGACAAAATCATCCTTTTCCACCCGGTCAGCCTCCGTTATTTTCCCGCGGCGGCTGCGCAGCCTCTCCAGGCTGACCTTCAGCGCTTCCTCATCCATGGTGAAAGGGGCTGCAAAACGTCCCGGATCCAGCGTCCTGTAATCACAGATTTCAAGAGCTTTTGAAAGGCATATCTCCATCACAGGCCCCCTCCTTTTTCTATGAATTCCTGCAGCAGAGGGCTGTTTTCCGCCACATGGTCATAGCTGCCGCTCTCTTCCACCCTGCCGCCGCTTATCACGATCACGTTGTCGGCTCTGCGGATCAGGTTAATATCGTGGGTCACCATTATGACCGTCCTGTCCTTCATCAGGTTCATCAGAGCCTCCAGCACCTCCTGTTCGCTGACAACGTCGATGCCGGAAGTCGCTTCGTCCATGATCAGGATCTGCGGTTTTTTCAGGATGACACGGGCAATGGCGATGCGCTGCATCTCTCCTCCGGAACACCTGGTGTCAAAACGGCTGATCTGGGTGTCAAAGCCCTCCTCCCTGGAAAGAATGAAGTCATAGGCTCTGGCCTGTCTGACGGCCTCAAGGAATTCCTCCTCTGTGAAGTCTCTGTGGACGCCGTAGGTAATGTTCTCCCGGATGGTGCCCTGGATGATCTGATTGCCCTGGAAGAGGTATCCGATCTGTTCCCGCCAGTCACGGAGATTAAGACTGTTCAGATTCCGGCCGCCCAGACTGAAGCTGCCTGCATTTTCCTTCTCGAACCGCTCCAGGAGTCTGATCAGAGTAGACTTGCCGCAGCCGTTCTCTCCCACGATGGCGGTGATCTTTCCGGCAGGAATGGTGAAATCCGCTCCGTCCAGCACTCTGGTCTCTCCGTCATAGGAGAATTCAATGTGATCGGCACGGATATCCGCCTGGGGATCTCCCACCTTCTCACCGCCTGTCAGATCCTCCTCCGGGGCGTTGACGATCCGGGCAATGGATGCACTGGCACCGTGGGACGTCTTCACAGCCTGCCAGACCGCAGAGATCATGAACGCATTGGACATGAAGAGCAGATAGTAATTATACAGATTGGTCATCTGGTACATCTTCATGCTGCCTGCACGGACCATGGAGGCGGCCATCACCAGAAGAATGATTTCGTTGATATACTGTGCCATGGATCCTATGGGACCGGACAGAATAAAGATCCGTTCCCTGCGGATCTCTGCCCTGTAACGCTCCTGATTGGCCTCGACGCCTTTCAGATATTCCTCATCCTCCATACGGGCCGTCTTGATCCGCATCACATTGGGCAGGCGCTCGGCAAAGAAACCGGTGATCTTTGCCAGAGAGTCGTTTTCAATAGTGGTGATCCTGTACTGCATTCTGCCCAGTATCCAGGTGGAAAACAGGGTAATGGGAATACCGGAAAGCATGATCAGAGCCAGGCTCTTATAAGTGATGAACATGCGCTGAAAGGCGGACACTATGCCGTAGACCACGGAAAACAGCTGAATGAAGGCAGCGATCACGGCATAGCTGCCGGTGGTGTCCTGGGTGATGCGGGAGACCATGCCCTGCGAGTCCCTGCCGCCGATTCCCGAAAGGGGCATGTGGAGAAGCCTGTTCCATACTGTGCGGCGGACATTGCGGTAGGTCATCTGAGCCGTCAGTTCATTGACCGCCCCCTGTGCGGCTTCGATCAGGGCTGCCAGCAGAGTGAAGCCAATGTAACCGGCCAGGAAGCCGTGTTCTTCTATGGCGCCGGTCATGATCCTGCTGGTGTAGGGCACGATCCAGAGCATAGCCTGCTTGTTCAGGATGGAAAGACCTGCCACCAGGATCAGCATAAGCCAGGGAAGCTTTACCTTTCTGTAGAACCTGAACATTTCCAGCATTGATAATCTGTCTCCGGTGCCGGTTTTTACCTGTTTCATGCCCGGGCACCTCCCTTCTGCATCAGCTGCCGGTAAAAGCTGCTGGTCAGAGAAACGGTCTCTCCGTCTCCCTCATGGAAGCTGTGGTCCTCTTCCGCCACGATCACATGATCGGCAGCCCTGACCGCTTCCCGGTCATGGGTTATGAGGATCACGGTCCGTCTGCCCTTCAGGGACAGAATGGTATGTATGATCTCACTGGTAGAGGTAATATCCAGACTGGCGGTGGGCTCATCCAGGATCAGCAGACCGGCACCGCTGAGAACCGCTCCGGCAATGGCGATCTTCTGCCGCTGGCCGCCGGAAAGCTCCGAGCCGAACAGGCCCACCTGCCGCTCCAGTCCCTCCGGACTTCCGGCCAGGAAGTCCTCCAGGCCGCAGAGCCTTACGGCTTCCATGATCTCTTCCTCGCTGACTTTGCGGCGGATGCCGTAGAGTAGATTCTCGCGGACAGTTCCCGACAGGAGCGGCGTATCCTGCATGACGTAGGCGATGCCTTCGCGCCAGGCGCGGACGTCTCCCCTGCTGATATCCTGCCCTCTGCAGAGGATCCTGCCGCTCCCGGGCTCATAGATCCTTTCCACCAGCCTGGCGACGGTAGTCTTGCCGCTTCCGCTGTAGCCGATCAGGGCTGTGATCTTTCCGCCGGGGATGGTAAGGCTTACATCCCGCAGTATGGGATCCTTTCCGTAGCCGAAGCTTACTCTGTCAAACTGGATATCCCCGTCGGCAGCTATGGCTTCCGCATAGGCCCGGACTGTCTCTTCCTCTTCATAGAGCACGTCGGAGACCTTGTTCAGCTGGCCCTGGACGGATTTGGAACGGGTCCAGATAGACCCCAGCGTGTTAAAGAAACCGATGAAAGTGCCGGCATAGAGATAAAAGGTATACCAGCCGGCAGCGTCCAGCGTGCCTGCCCGGAGCATTCTGATCCCCATCAGGATAATGGCCGTTTCCGGCAGGACTCCCAGCAGTGAACCCAGCATTTCGTTTAAGATATCCAGCCCGATCAGGCTGCGGTTGGCCCTGTAGTAATCGTCGATGACCTGTTTCCCTCTGCGGCTCTCATAGGCCTGCATGTTGAAGGCCTTAAGAAGCGGCAGAGAAGAGATCAGTTCGCTTAAGTATTCTGTCAGGTTGGAGAGCTGAAATTTCGCAGAGTTCTCGAATTTAAGACTCAGACGCCCCGTAATGAAAGCGATCAGAACGGAAAAGGGAGCAAAAGCCATAAGGATCAGGCCTGCCCTGATGCTTATGGCGCTCATGGCGGCAATAGTGATGGCCAGATAGTAGATCTGGCTTCCGGCCTCAAGCACTACGTCCAGAACGAAGGCATTGAGGCTGTCGGAGTCCACGGTAATGCGGCTGATCAGGGTACTGGCCGTGACCCGGTCAAAGTAGGACGGCTTCAGCTTCAGGATCTTGCCCCAGAGCACGGTGCGCAGATTCCGGTTGGTCCTGTACCGGACCACATGATTCACGAACAGGATGGACTGGGTGACCACCATGGAGACCAGCTCCATGCCGACGAACATGGCCACGCTCCCGGGGCTCACGTCGCCTGCGAAGAGATTTGCGTTCACCTGGGGAATCCGGACCAGAATAAAGCCCTCCAGCACCGTCAGCACGATATAGAAAGCCAGAAAGCCGTAGGGAAGGTCAGCGACCCTGCATGTATGGAAGAAACGCTTCCATATGCCCTTCTGCCGCACCCGGGAACCGGAGCGGTCCTGGCTGCGGACCTCGATCTGTATGTTCTCGTCCATATTTCCTCCTTATTCGCCCCGCGCCCGGCGGATCCTGGAAAGATACCGGTAAACGCTCTGTTCAGACATTCCCATGCAGACTGCCGCCCGGGAGACCGCGCCCCTGAGGCTGAACACACCTGTATCGTAAAGATCCATCAGCAGTTCCATACGCTCCTCCGGACTCATGCGCTCCGGCTCATCCGTGAATTCAGACGTCATGAGCTCGATCAGCTTCAGAGTCGGCTCATCCGTTTCCGTCTTTTCCGGCAGCGGTCCGATGTCCCCGATTTCCATAGTATCAAGGCGCACCAGATCTGACAGCATCCCGTGAGCCGCAAGAATCCCGCTGAGCTCCATCGCCAGAACAAGGGCTGCGGCCGGAACGCCGGCCTCATCCTTTATAAACTGGATGGATGTGGAAAACAGTCTGCTGCCGGACAGGGCATCTCCCCGGCGGGTAAGTCTTCCGTTGGCCACCACCGTCTTATTTTCCAGAAGCTTCTTTACATACCTGCGCAGTTCATCCGCATGAGATATCCTGCAGCGGCTTCCGGCCGCGGCCGGTAAGTCCTTCCGGGTCAGGTCCAGGACCAGGATCTCATAGTTCTCCGGGAGAGTTTCGGCCAGAAATACGGCCGTGTCCGCGGCCTGTTTCAGGAACGGGTTCATAAGAAAGCCTCCTTTGTACATATGCTATAATTAATATGCTATTATTTCCGGCGTTTATTGTCAATAAATTTCTTATCATGATAATAATTTTATTGACAGACGATTTTTATCTCTGTTATGATAGCTTCATATGGAGGGGATCCTCCCATTACTTATTAACATCTCAAAGCAAAGGAGTACTGCTATGAAGAAGCTGATTTCTCTTACCCTGGTTCTGATTCTCTGTGTCTGCACGGCGGCAGGCTGCGGGAATAAAAGCGGCTCAGGCGAGGCTGCGTCTGCCACTCTCATTCTCGTAGATCAGGATGAAAAGGAATACACCTATGAGCTGAATTTTGAAGACGGCTCTTCTCTTCGTGAGGCCCTGTGGCAGTCAAAGCTGATCTCCGAGGAGGATTACGGAGCAATGTTTATTGAAAACATTGACGGCCACATTGCCGATGTGGAAGAAGACGGCTGCACATGGATGCCCCAGGACACAGACCGCAAGCAGATCACGGGCACATTTGACGAAATCACCGTAAAAAACGGCGACACCATCTACCTCCAGTATTATATAGTTCCTGATTTCGACTGATCCGGCACAGGAAAACTTTTGTCCTGGTTCCCGCCCTGCCGTATCTTCCGCAGACCGGGGAACAGAATTAAAAATGAAGGGAGTTTCGAGCTGCTTAAAGCTTCGAAACTCCCTTCTCTTATTATACAGGATATTGGCAGAAGGGACGGCCGGCTCCCCCTGCTTTGCTGTTCATAGTTTTTCCTTTCCCGTCAGCTTAAGGACCTCCCCGGCATAGTCTTCGGGGTGGTTGATGGATAATTCTCCGTGATAAAGCCCTTCTCTGATCGTAAGTCTGCTCCCCTTCAGCATTCCGTGAAGGAGCTCCGCGGACCGGATCATGCTTTTTTGTTCCCTGCCTCCCACAGTGACAAGGACCTCTGCGGCGGCGTCCTTCAGGGTCTCCCCGGGGCTGTAGGCGGTACTGGCTTTTGTGAAGGCGATCAGGTTCTCCTTCGTGATGGCCGCGCTGTCCCTGTAATAGTCGTCAAAGAGATCCTCCCGGATCTTCAGGTAGCGGAACTGCAGGGAGGCGAACCATTTCTGCCGGATCAGACCGTAGCTGGAAGAAAAGGAGGGACCGATCAGGGCGTTTGTCACTCTGTCGGGGATCATGGAGGCGCTCTCTATGACGGCATATCTGCAGATATCTCCCCGCCTGGAAAGGATCTCCGTCAGGACCTGGCCGCCCAGGGAAAGGCCGCCCATCAGAAGAATGGACCCGCCGTATTCCCGGTCTATAAAGGAGATGATCCGCTCCGCGTTCTTTTCTATGCTTTCGAAGTCTGCGTCGCTCCCCGCATGGCCGTCCAGAACGGGCAGAAGGACATGGAAGCGGCTTTCGAGGAGTTCTGCCTCCTTTCTGTAGTTCCACCAGGAAAGGCCTCCTCCGTGCAGCAGCATTATGGCATCGGGATTTTCTTTTCCGTACTCGATGACCTTCATAGAATCCTCCCATCTTCTTTTTCTCCGGCCTGGCCCGGCGTCAGCAGCATCAGCTCTGCCCGCAGGGCGCCTGTTCGAATCTTTCAGGATCCAGCATCCTGATGACTCTGGCGGGATTTCCCACCGCCACGCCGTAGTCGGGCACGTCCTTTGTGACCACGGAGGCCGATCCGATCACGGCGTATTTTCCTACGGTCACCCCGGGCATGATGGTGGCTCCCGCCCCGATCCAGGCCCCCTTTCTGATCAGGATGGGCCGGCAGATCAGGATCTGCCTCTCGTACAGGTCATGATTGTTGGAGATCAGCTGCACGTTGGCCGCCAGCTGGACGTCGTCTTCTATGGTGATCCCGCCCCTGGCCATGGCCAGGAGGTTGGGATTGATATATACGTTCCTGCCTATGACCAGCTTGTGGAGGGCCGCCCCGTATATGGGAGCGCAGAGAGTCGATCCCTCCCCCAGCCTGTCTCCGAACAGCTCTTCAAGGATCTTTTTATACTCCGGCGTCTCCGGCATGGTCTGGCCAAGGCGGAACATAAGCTCCCTCTGCTTTTTTCCCCTCTCCAACTCTTCCGGTCCTCTCAGTCTCATATCTTCGATGTATTCTTCCATTGCTGTCTTTCCTTTCTTTCAACTGATGGTCTCCCCGGCGGGGAGCGGGGCTCTTCCGCCTCTTCCATGTATTTTTCTTTTCCTATCGTTCCTCTCCCGAAAGAAGGGCGCACCAGTCCTCGAACTCCTTTAAGTCCCCGTAGGAGGAAAAGGAGAATACATACCCTTCCGGGTCCCCGTCCTTCAGATAGAGATAGAGCCAGGGGCCGGAATCTCCGTCCACCGG